>CBFGQN010000189.1:0-7440 GCA_965650895.1 uncultured Ignavibacteria bacterium
CAGGAAAAACTCCTCTCTCTACGAACTCCCCCCCCAAAATAGCCGAAGGGAAAAATCGTGAAGGAAGGGCACTCGGGGAATCTATGTAGTTTGTGCAGAGTTCATAGAGAGGAGAGTTCATAGAGTGTGGGAGTGAGAGTGCCAAGACACTCCTCCTGCTCACGGCTCATAGCTCACTGCTCATGGCTCATAGCTGACCGCTCCCCCGTTTTTGAATTGTGCATTTTTCATTTTGAATTGATTCCGTGTCGTTTCTGAATCCATTTGTTCTCGTCGCGCTGGCGGCGGCCGGTATACCGTTTCTGCTCCATCTGCTGAATCTGCGGAAGGTCAGGCGCGTTGAGTTCTCGTCGCTCCGGTTTCTGAAGGAACTGCAGAAGACGAGGGTGCGGCGTGTGAAGCTGAAGCAGATACTGCTGCTGATCCTGCGGACGCTCCTGATCATCTTCGCCGTTCTCGCCTTTGCTCGTCCGGTCTTGCAGGGGACCTCCGGTCTTCCCGGCGCCCGGGCCACCGCCACGGCGATCATCATTGTGGACAATTCAATGTCGATGAGTGTGCGGGATGACCGCGGAGGACGACTGAAGCAGGCAAAGGATGCAACGGTCAGACTGCTGGAGATGCTGGAGGAGGGGGACGAGGCGGCGATCGTTCCGCTGACCGATCCGGGGAGTGGGCTTGAGCGCGGTACCTCGCGCAACCGGGAGGGACTGATCCGCGAGGCACTCGATCTGGAGACCGGCTACGGTCAGGCCCGCTACGCCGACGCGATTCCGGTCGCCATGCAGCTTCTGGAATCGGCGCCGAACGTCAACCGGGAGATCTATATCGTCACCGACCGGCAGACGATCAACAGCGAGGGGCTGGCGAATGCGCCGTTTGTTCTTGATCCGGAGGTACGACTCCGGCTGCTGCCGATCGGTGAGGATGACGACGTGCCGGTCAATCTCAGCGTCGACTCGCTGGAGGTCCTGACCGCAATCTTCGAGGCGGACAAGCCGCTCGACGTCCGGGCGTGGATTCACAACTACGGCGACGAGGAGGTAGAGGAGGCGACGGTGTCGTTCTACATCGAGGAGAGACGGGAGGCCCAGACGACGGTCTCCCTTGCTCCGGGAGAATCGGTGGCCGTGGAGCTTTCGGCTCCGCCGAAGCGGGGCGGTTTCCTCGGCGGATATGTCGAGGTGGAGGGGGATGATCTCGAAGAGGACAACCGGCGTTACTTCGCCTTCCGGGTGATCGACGGATCGCGCGTTGCGGTCGTCGCCTCCGGACAGAGTGCCCGGCTTCTGGAGTTGACGCTCGGTCTCCCCGGACTCCTCCGTCCGCAAAGCTTCTCTCCCGACGCTCTCTCAACAGTCGATCTCTCCAATTTCTCCGCCGTCACCCTTGCCGATCTCCCATCGGTCAACAGCGGCATGGCCGGACGACTTGCCGACTACGTGGAGAACGGCGGCGGACTCGTCATCTGGGGCGGTCCTTCCGTCAACCCGACCGAATTCAACTCGACGCTCGGTGCGGCTATCGGTCTGCCTCTCGGCAACGTCGTCGAGAAGCGGGGGGATGCCCCGCCACTCGGGTTCAGCGGGTTCGAGAAAGGACATCCTCTTTTTGCCGGAGTCTTCGATCGTGCCGGGTCTGCCGGACGGGTCGAGTCGCCGGAGATCACGAAGGCGTTGCCGCCGGGCGGGGGCGATCCGATCGTCACGATGACCAACGGTATGCCGTTCATGACGGAGCTTCGGCGGGGACGGGGACGGATCATCTACATCGCCGTTCCGCCGTCGAACGAGTGGAGCGATCTTCCGCGACGGACGATCTTCGTCCCGATCGCCATCCGCTCGATGCTCTACGTCGGGGCAAGCGGCGAGGAATACCAGCAGTTCCTCGTCGGCGAGGAGGCCTTCCTCACGCTGCCGTCGAACGAGGCGGTGACCGAGCAGATACAGGTGATCCCGCCGTCGGGTGAGGACATCTTCGTCCCGGCCCGTCCCTACGCCTCGGGCGTCTCGATCTCGGTCGACAAGCTGAACGAACCGGGAATCTACCGCGTGCTGAGCGGCGGAAAGGAGATCGCCCGCTTCGCCGCCAACATGGACGGACGTGAAAGCGATCTGCGCCCGACCGATGAAGATATTCTCCGCGACCTTCTGGCTTCACGCATGGAGAACCCCGAAAACCTTGCCGTCCTCGACGCCGGCACCGACATCACCGACGTCGTCTTCCAGTCCCGTCTCGGACTTGAACTCTGGCGCTACTTCCTGGCCCTTGCATTGCTCTGTGCATTTGCGGAGATGATTGTGGGGAGAGAGGGGGGGAAGGAGGTTCATAAAGGTGTTGAAGACTAAGTATCATCACAGGGCTGTAAGGACATCGATATGGACTACTTGGACACTCTTTTGCCATGGTTTACAAATCCATTGTGGATACTAGGGGTTCTTGCTATAGCCTTGCTGATCTTTCACCTCCTCTTTGTATGGTTTCAGACTATGCCCTCCCTGTTCTGGAAGAAAATTGACTACACGTGGCTTAGCATGGCTCTGTTAGGACTACTTGGAACTGTGGCTACTAATCAGATCATACTGTCCGAACGATATGCTGACTTGACGGTGACTAGAATTGAATCCCAATTTCGCTGGGTGTTAGACCGAGCCAGAGCTGGAACTTCTCTTGCCTGTCGAACATTTATTGCCAGTGAATTCTCACCTCCACCAGAGGTAATGGAGAAGACCCAGCGTGAATACGATGAGCAGTGTGTTTGGTTCAGGAGGGTTCTTGACAGGCTTGAGCAGATAGACTCCACAGAAGGACAGCTTGTTAATGTAGAGCTACTTGCAGGAACTCCTCCATCAGGAGGAGATGCTGACGTTTACAGACGGTTCGTGAATGCTGTTGATGACTATAATATCCTTGTAAAAAGAGAAAGAGAATTAAGAGATAATGTCGATTCCAGTGAGCTTGTTGATGCTATTCAATTGCTGAGCCCTATACTGCTGGCAGTCGCGATAGCTCTACGCCTAACCAAGGTAAGTGGAGAGATTGCACTGGAAAAAATGAAAGATTAACCAGAGCAGATCAAAGGAAAAAACTGAGGACTATCTATCCATTACCCCCCGTCCGCACCCTCTCCCCCCGCAACCCCTTCCGAACCAGTTCATCGTTCTCCGAAATCTTCCCCACAACCCGATACTTCGATGCGGCCAGGATCAGCGATGACCCCGCCGGTTCGCGGATGACGCACTTCGGGGCGATGTAGGAGGAGTGGATGAACCAGACTTTTTCGCCGTCGTGATGAAGGAAGCCGACGTGGTAGTCGAGGCCGACGACGTAGAGACCGGCTCCCCAGTTCCGCATCGTGTCGATGAAGTGGGGGAACTCCGTGTTCCGGAAGCGTTTGATCAGATCTTTCGTCGCCAGTGTCTTCACGATCTTCTCCGAGGCCTGCTGTGCCATCTTCACCCGTTCGACTTTCAGTCCGGCATCACGCAGGAGTGTGGAGACGAAGTAGCCGCAGGCGATCATCCCTTCTCCCGGCTCTTCGGTCGTCCCGTTGAAATCCCACGGAGTTCCCATCCAGAAGGGAGCGATGCTGTCGACCACCGCCGAGATCAGTTCCCGCCGTGCCTCGTCCAGAATGCTGTCGCGACCGGAGGCCGGAGTCGCCGCGTAGGTGCGGACACGGACCGAACGGAGCGTGTCGAGTCGGACCAGAAGGGAATCGTATGAAGCCGCACGAAGACTGTCCGGCGGAGATGCACCGCAGGCGACCGACGAGAGGAGGAACAGAGGGAGGAAAAGAAGAAGAACCTGTTTGTTCATGATGGATGATGGCTTCGGAAAAAAGTATCTGATCAGAAATCGGAGGAGTCGATAAAGAGATAGTAGACCCCGAGCTCCTTCTCGACCACTTCATAGGTCCACTCTTTTCGATCTCTGAGAAGAGAAACTACCGTATCTCCGTTCTCTCGCGTTATCCGCAGCAGTGAAAAGTAGGTCATCTCTCCGAACGCGGCGTAGGTGTCCGGTGCGTTCTCCTTCGAATCGCGCACGCCCGACTTCCGGGTCAGCGTGTCGATCCGGTGCGCGGAGATCGTGTGGGTCTGAAGAGAATCCCGCGGCAATTCATGTGTGATGAACTCCACGGTGATCGGTTCGTCCAGTCCGTTCTCGACCAGAAAGAGGTGCCGATAGGTGGCGTCGCATCCTGTGAAGAGGAGAAGGAGCAGAAAGCCGAGGATCGTCTGGGAAATTGTTTTCATGGACGTTCACTTCTGGAATTGATGTCCGGGGCCGAAACGGAAAAATCATTGCCTTACCGTTCGGCGGATCTCTATCCGATATGATGCCCTCTGCTTTCGGTCAGGCAGGAGCCCATTGCTCTAAAATTCTTTAGCTGCGTGAAAGAGAGTGAGAATATCTACATTATTCTCTGCAACGTAATATACAATGCGGTACTTCCGATGAAGTATTTCGCGAATTGATTCATCTCCGATTTCCGGCACGATCCGACCCGATTCCGGAAACGGTTCAAGGCGTTTTGTCGCTTCAAGCAGGCTGTTCACGATAATCCCGGCGAAGTCGGGTGCTGCCTGCTGATAGTACTGTTCAATAGCCTGAAGGTCCTTGAGCGCTTGAGGGGTCCAGGTGATGTTGGCCATGGGTCCGGATCGGTTATTCTGTTGCTGATGTTCTGAACATCTTCTCAACCTCTTCCTGGGTGATCTTCTTTTCCTGTCTTGCTTCGCTCAATCCCTGCTTGATTTTGCGGAGGAAGATCAGGCGTTCGATGATCTCGTCCAGCGACACCGGATCGGGGAGAGTCTCCATGGCTTTGAGAATCTCCGGTTTTGAAATCTGTATTCCGTTCATGGTTTCTGTTCAGTGTTGAATGTCACATCGGTTGCATCTTTATCTACCGTCGGCATCCAGACGGACCGGAGCTATTCTTCGTTGATATCGGGCACGTTCTCCCGCAATTCCCGCAACCAGATGTCGGCGTTCCCGTCGCTCGGTGCGCGCCAGTCGCCGCGAGGGGAGAGGGAGCCGCCGGAGCCGACTTTCGGTCCGTTCGGCACGGCCGAGCGTTTGAACTGGCTGATGGCGAAGAATCTCCAGAGGAAGACCTCAAGCCATTTCTTTACCGTCGCCAGATCGTACTCATTTCGCTTTTCCTCGGTCACGTTGGTCGGCCATTCTCCAGCACTCTTTTGCTTCCACGCATTCCAGGAAAGCCAGGCCGTTTTGCTTGGACGGAAGCCGTAGCGGGAGATGTAGTAGAGGTTGAAATCCTGCAACTCGTACGGGCCGATCTTCTCCTCGGTCCGCTGCGACGGTTTTCCGTCATCGCTTGCTCCCGGAATCAACTCGGGGGAGATCTCCGTCTCCAGAATCGACCGGAGCGTCCGGTTCGTCTCCTCGTCGAACTCTCCGGAGTCGATGATCCAGCCGATCATGTACTGGATCAGCGTCTTCGGGACCGAGGCGTTGACGTTGTAGTGGGACATGTGATCCCCCACACCGTAGGTCGTCCAGCCGAGCGCAAGTTCGGAAAGATCTCCGGTTCCCAGCACCATCCCGTTGTGGTGATTTGCCAGCCGGAACAGCAGGGAGGTGCGGGCTCCGGCCTGGACGTTCTCGAACGTGATGTCGAACTCTTCTTTCCCTTCGATATATGGATGGTCGATATCGCGCAGCATCTGTTCGCTTGCCGGGCGAATATCGATCTCGCCGGCTGTGACGCCGAGCGAGCGCATCAACGCGTGGGCGTTGGCGAGTGTTGTCCCGGATGTGGCGAAGCCGGGGAGGGTATAGGCCAGAATATTTGTCCGGGGGAGACCGAGCCGGTCGACCGCACGGGCGGCCACAATCAGCGCCTGTGTGGAGTCGAGACCGCCGGAGATGCCGATGACGATCTTTTCGATCCGTGCCGACCGCATCCGCGTAGTCAGTCCCTGCACCTGGATGTGGTAGGCGTCAAAGCATCGCTCCGCCCGTTTTTCCGGATCGTTCGGCACGTAGGGGAAGCGGTCGATCTCCCGGCGCAGACCGGTCTCATCCTGCGGCAGGTCCAGCCGGAAGCCTATCCGTCGAATCTCCGCCACTTCTTTTTGGTAGTCCCGCACCGCGTCGTTGAAGCTGGTCATCCGCATCCTGTCCTGTGCCAGCCGCTCCAGATCGATGTCGGCAAAAATCAATTGCTCTTCGGTTGCGAAGCGTTCCGATTCGGCGAGAAGTTCGTCGTTTTCATAGATCATGGCGTGTCCGTCCCAGGCCAGATCAGTCGTCGATTCTCCCTCTCCGGCTGCGGAGTAGAGATAGGCGGCGATCATCTTGCCGGACTGGGCGGCGCAGAGATCCCGCCGGTAGTCGGCTTTGCCGATGGTGCTGTTGCTTGCCGAGAGGTTGCAGAGGACCGTTCCTCCGGCGAGGGCCCCGTAGGTGCTGGGGGGGATCGGCGACCAGAGGTCCTCGCAGATTTCGGTGTGGACGAGAAAGCCGGGAAGGTTTTCGGCTTCATAGAGGATGTCGTGTCCGAACGGAACGGAGTTGTCGAACAGGGTGACGATGTTGTGCCTGCGGTTTCGTCCGGAGACGAACTGGCGTTTCTCGTAGAACTCCCGGTAATTCGGCAGATAAAGCTTCGGGGTGATTCCGAGCACCGCACCGTTGTGAATCGTGACCGCGCAGTTGAAGAGCTTGCCGTCGAAGCGGAGGGGAGCGCCGACGAGCAGCAGAGAGCGGAGATTCCGACTCTCCTCGACAACTTCCCGCAGTGCTGCACGCGAGGCGTCCAGAAGCGTGTCCTGATGGAAGAGGTCGTCGTTTGTGTAGGCACTCAGTCCCAGCTCCGGAAACAGAACCAGCACAGCCCCTTCATCTGTGGCCTTGCGGGCCAGACTGATTGTCCGTTCGACATTGAAGTCCGGATCGGCAACGCGGACAGGGGGGACGGCAACGGCAACGCGGGCCATTCCGTGACGATAAATCGAATTGAAGGGTAGTTGTTGTGTCATCAGATCTCTGGAATCGAGGGTCAGTAATCAGCTATGAGCAATCAGCTATGAGCAATCAGCTATGAGCTATCAGTAATCAGCAATGAGTTTTCAGCTTCGAGTTGTTTGCGGTTAAGTGTGCGTCAGCTTCAGGAAACACCTGCTCAATTTTCTCTTTTCTCTATGAACTCCTCTCTCTACGAACTCTCAGCGGTGAGCAGTCAGCTATGAGCCTTGGCGTCCGGAAATGAATGCTCCGTCTTCTCTCTGAACTCTCGGCATTGTTTACCGATCTCTCATACACTCCCATACTCCCCTACCCTCACACTCTCTACGAACTCTCAGCGGTGAGCAGTCAGCTATGAGCCTTGGCGTCCGGAAAAGAATGCTCCATCTTCTCTCTGAACTCTCGGCATTGTTTACCGATCTCTCATACACTCCCATACTC
>CBFGQN010000190.1:0-7429 GCA_965650895.1 uncultured Ignavibacteria bacterium
CCGACCGGAAGATCTTCCGGTCGGCAAGAGGGAGACCGTGCGGCTCCGGCGATGCCGGCCTCCTTCCACTTTTTTTTCTGTACCTCTTCCGAATCGTCGATGCGTGGCGGGACGTTGTTTCCTCATCTCCCGAAACCGGTATTCTTCTCTGTACCCGGTGTGTACCCTTCAGCCGTTTGTGTTTACAGGCGGAATTCCGGTACCTTCCTTTTCCGCAGTTCAATACAGCTTGAGAAATCAGAGTGATTGCCGTCATGAACGTTCGATTTTCCGCTTTTCTTCTCCTCCTGGTCTTTTCTCCTCTTGCGATGCTCCTTGCCGGCGGACCGAACCGGGCCGCTTCCGGGGTGCCGACGACCTGGGATATTGCCGGGAACGGTCCGGTTGTGCTTCATCTGGATCGGGGATCGCTCGGGCAGTTCGACAGTCTGACGGCCTACGGGATCGTCCTGCAGAGCATCATGGCCTGGGATACCATCGAAGGATCATTCCTGCAGAGCGAGATCGGCGGATTCCTTGATCACAACGTCACGTCGGCAATCGATCCTCTCCTCTCCGGCGGCGGGAGCAGAACCGACGGCATTGTTCCGGTTGTGTACGATGACGACGGCTCGATCACCGACGCGATGCTCGGTGCCGGGGCAAGCAACTCCGTGCTGGGATTTGCCGCAGGCGTTTCGTTCGACGGTCGCACCTACGTCGATGGAAGTGTGGTGATTAACGGAAAGGAAGCGAATCGGGGAGAGAGTCGGTATGTCAAGACGGTTACGCACGAACTGGGACATCTTTTCGGACTCAGTCACACGCAGCAGTCGTTGCTGGCCCTCCGCCCCCATCCCCTGATGTATCCCTCCAGCGGCACGTTCGCAGAGGATGACCGGAGAGCCATGATGCTCCTCTATCCCGACGGGGATGTTCCGGAGGACTTCGGGACGATTTCCGGCAGGATCGTCAACCCGGACGGGACGCCCCTGAGCGGGGTGAACGTCATCGCCGTCGATTCGGCGACCGGTGCGGTCTACTCGACTCTCAGCGACTACTATTCCGGCGGGCGGTTCACCGGACAACCGAAGAAGGAAGGGCTTTATCGGCTGGATGGATTGCCTCCCGGTACCTATTTCGTCGGGGTCGAGGGGATCAATGCCGAGTGGGACGGCGGATCGTCGATCGGCGGATACGATCCGCCGATCAGTGCCGGACTGATCCGGGACTGGTATAACGGTCCGGGCGAAGGGGGAGGGATGCTCCTGGACGACATCAATCAACGGACCGGTATCCGGGTCGTGGTCGGGGAGGAAATCGAGGGGACGGACATTGTGCGGAACGACACGACGGGGTTGTATGCCCTTGCAGGTTTTCAGGAGAACGGCACCAATACATACGGCGTCCCGCAGACCTATCAGGGTGTTCGGGCACAGTCGTTTGCCGCCCGGTTTGTCGCTCCCGAAAGTGGTGCCCCGGCTCTGGGTCGGTTTCGGACCTTCGTTGCGGACCGACGGCGATGTTGTGGTGACGTTGTACCGGAACCGTCGGGCATCCGAGGGGGACCTGCCGGGAGATCCCGTCGGATCGGTCTCCGTTCCGCAGGAAATGATCTCCGCCTATCTGGAGAACGAGATCTGGCTCCACAACATATCGGGTGCAAGCTTTGCGAAGGGAGAAATCTTCCACGTTGCGATTTCGCTCGACGGTCCGGGACGGCTCGATCTGGAGTTCGATGATTCGGAGGAAGGGGAGGGGACAACCTATCTGCGGGGATCGGATTCCGTCTGGGTGCCGTTCCCCTGGGAGGGGAGTAACGGAGGGGTGCGCAGCGGAGCATTGAAACTTCACCTCCTCTACTCGAGCGTTCCTGGAGGGGGACGCCGGATTCTTGGCCATGTCAATCCCGATCCTCTGATCTTTGAACCGATCGAAGTGAACGGGGAGAGGCTCGATTCGCTCTACATTGCGAGCATCGGTACCGAGCCGTTGCAGGTGGATGCGGTGGAAATTACCGGTCCCGGCAGCAAGAGCTTCGCCCTTGTCGACTCTTCTCTCTTTCCGCTGACGGTCCCTCCGGGAACCGGACGGATGATCCCTGTGCGCTTTCTCCCGACTGCCGAAGGGGAGACACAGGCGGAGTTGCAGTTGAAAGGGAACGTGACCTTGAGCGCGTTACTGATGGGGAACGGATTGCCCTTAGCCGTCCAGTCTCTTGTGACCCTTGTCGATTTCGGACAGCAGCTTCTGAACGCGCCCCGGAGGATCGATACGGCTGTCCTGTACAACCGGGGAGATATTCCGATGGTGGTCAACGGCTATGATCCGGGATCGACCGGCTTCCGTCTGATCAGTCCGTCACGCAACGTCATCTTCAGTCCGGGCGATTCGCTGCGGATCGTGGTCGAGTTCCAGCCGACCGAGGAGCGGGAGTACGACGGGACTGTGGGACTTGTCTTCAGTCCGGCACGCGACACGTTCAGAATTGATCTGACCGGCAGAGGCGTTACCGAGATCAGTGGTGTGGCCGAGGAGGGGGACGCCGGTCTGTCGATCCTTGAAGCGATGTGGCCCAATCCGACGCATGACCGGATCGAACTTCTCCTTCGATCCGATGCGGTGGGGAGAATGTCGGCCACTCTGATGCTTGTCGATCCCGCAGGACGGATTGTCCGGGAAGAAGAGAGAGTGATAGAGTTCTCCGACGGTGCGGTCCGTATCGGAATGGATCTCGGCTCTCTCCCCTCCGGTCCCTACCGACTGATAATCCGAACACCGGACCGACAATTCTCCCGGGAAATCCATCTCATTCAATAGGGCCGCGCGTATACGGGGCGTTCTCCGTGTGGACGGCATTCCGATCCTCATGCGGCACATCATTCCGCATGCCCGCCCCCCTTTCCTCAACGCATTGTTGCGACTCATCGAATGAGTCCTTCGCTATATTCGACCGCCTTGATAACAATCCACACGATCAGGATCGGATATAGATACCTACATGAAATCTCGCACACTTTTGCTGACCGGCTGGTCTCTTCTCTTCCTCCCTTTCCTTCTGGCAGCGCAGGACCGCGACGTGCGTGCCGAGCATCTCGTCCTCGACGATGACGGAGGGGGAGGGGGGACGAATACGATGACGATCCGTGCCCCCTCCACGCTGACGCAGAACATTGTTCTGACGATACCGCAGCCGACCGGCGGAACGGCCGAGTTCCTGCTGGCTCCCCCCGGCAGCCCGGGAGCCTGGCTGCGTGGAGGGAATGCCGGAATAAATCCGGCGGTCGACTATCTGGGAACGTCGACCGGTGTGGACTTCGTGATCGGTACCAACGGCAGCGAACGTCTGCGGGTCGAGGCCGACGGAGATATCGGGATCGGAACATCCGGTCCGTCGGCCCGGCTTGATCTGGTGCAGACCGGATCGCAGCCGGTGCTGGAAGCTCGCGGCGGAAGCGTTCTGTTCGACGGAAACACCGGCACAACACCCGCCTCGGGAGCCGGGACACGGTTGATGTGGATTCCGGGGAAGTCGGCTTTTCGTGCCGGTTACGTTCCGGGGAGCGAGTGGAACGACACGAACATCGGACAGTATTCGGTCGGACTGGGATATGCGGCGCAGGCCTCCGGACAGTATGCGGTTTCGCTGTCCGGTACCGCCACCGGATCCGAAGCGATCGCCATCGGCTATGCAACCTCGAGCGGCACCTCGTCGGTCGCCATCGGCGGAAACAACACCACTGCAAGCGGGTTCATCGCGGTCTGCCTCGGTTCCGGGAGTCTGGCGAGCGGAGGCTACTCGACGGTGATCGGCAGAGAGAATACGGCGGCCGGGACCTACGGATCGGTGATCGGCGGATACGGCATGACGCTCGATGCCGGGGCGACGCGGAGCTTCGGTTTTCTGGGGGGGAATACCGGGTCGAACCCGATGACGATCAGCGCCCCCGACGTCGCCGTCTTCGGGAACACCGATCTGTGGCTTGCCAACAACGACAACGGTGCAAGTCGCCTCCTCTTCTATGAACCGAATTCCACAACCGGGGCTTTTCCCGGCACGGCAAACTATACGGCGTTTCGAGCCGGGGCGCAGACCGGAAATATCGAGTACGTTCTCCCCGCAACCGCACCGACGGCCGGACAGGTCCTCTCGGCCTCGGCGGTCACACCCGGCACGCCGACGGTGGTGACGCTCGCGTGGGCGGCCGACGCGACGGCGACGGCACCTGACGGCGGGGACGTACCGACATCAATCGGGGAGGTTGACGGAGGAGAAGATGAGCGGATCGGAAGATTGATGGAGCTGATCGAAAAGCAGGGGAGGGAGATCGAGGCGTTGCGGCGGGAGGTGGAACGATTGAAGACGGAGACCGTTGTTCCCGTCGAATCGATGCGGACAAATCGAACCGAAGAGATGCGGGACGTGGAGTGATCGGAAGCTCAAACACGTTTGCCGGAAAGAGAGAGGGGAAGGCTCTGAAGCCTTCCCCTCTTGTTCTTCTATAACCGATTCTCTGTTTCCGGGATGTGCAGATCCCGATTTCAGCTTCCACTGACTCCCGTGCCGGTGATCTTCTCCAGCAATTCCTTCGTCCCCGAGACATCGTCCCCTTCCTCCTCGCCGATCCGGATCGCCTTGCGCGCCTGCTTCTCGGCTTCGGCCGGATTTCCCGTCTTGTAGAGAAGTGCGGCGTAGGTGTCGATGTACATCCAGTTCTCCGGCTCCGCCTCCAGCACCGGTTTCATCCACTCGGCGGCTTTTGCCAGTGTTTCCTGATCGTCGCTGTTTTCGTAGAGCGTCCAGCAGATCGAGTTGATCCGGTTGACGTTCGTCGGGTCCTGTGCGATCATCTTCTCACCGATCCCCGCATACTTGTTCCACTCCTCGGTCTGTTCGTAATAGAACTGCTCGAAGACGAGCTTCCACATCTCCTGCTTCCCGGAGAGAACGTACTCGTCCAGCGGAGCCAGCGCCTCGCGCATCATCTTCTCGTTCTTCTCCTTTGCGGCCGCATAGACCTTCCCCTGAATCTGGCCGCTGACGACATCCCGCACCTCTTCCTCACCATATCGCGTTACGTACTCGTTGAAGTTGGCCAGCAGGTGCTTCTGATATTTTTCCCCACCGCCGAACCGCCACATCACCGACCAGCTTACCTCGGAGAAGAGATCCTCCTGCGCGTCGAGGAACTCCACGACTTCTTCTTCCTCCGGCCAGGCCCGGTCCTCTCCCTTCAGAAACGACGTCCGGTAGAACTCCGGGAAGGGGACGTTGAGGTCACGGGAGTCGAAGGCGAAGACCCGTTCTTCCTTGACCGCCAGCGCCTTGCGGCACTCGGCGATGAATTCCTGATTGTCCGGCGTGTAGCCGTGCTGGATGTGGACGAGTTGTCCGGCGGGATTGAAGAAGAGAATGGTCGGGTAGCTGTTGACGCGCAGTTTCATCCCGAGGTCGATTCCGATCCCCTCCTCGAAGTTGATCTTGACCGGAATGAAGTTCTCGTTGACGACCGCCCCGACCCCGGCGTCGGTGAAGGTCTCCTTGTCCATCACCTTGCACCAGCCGCACCAGTCGGTGTAGGCGTCGACCATGATGTACTTGTTCTCCTTTGCGGCAAGATCCAGCGCCTCCTGCCAGGTCCCTTTGAAGAACTGAACGCCCTCTGCATGGAGGAGTGTGCCGGTCAGCAAAAGAAGAAGGACCGATATCGACGTGCGAACGGTTGTGATCATAACAGGCTCCGGTTTGTATGGATGAGAGAAACTCTGATTCTCGGACTTCAGACATTCAACATAACACAAAGAAGAGAAAACGGGTTACGAATCTTACCGATTCTCTGACGGGCCGCATGATGATGCGGTCTCCGTTTTTCGCGGATTTCCTCCTCTTCCTTCCGGTTATTGTCACTTCCCGGCCCCGGGGTTGCATCGCCGGGTATTTTGTTCCCGATTCTATCGTCCCCGATCCGTCCGGTACTCCGGATACCTCCCCTGCATCCCCTCCGGACGCTCCGTCTGCGACAGATCCAGTTCCCCCGGAATCACCCGCGATCCCGTCCCCTCCTCAACTCCCGAAGGCGTATCGATGCGGGCCAGAATGCTGCGGTTCGTGTCGGGATCGGACAACAGAAGGAAGAGGGCATTCTCTCCGGCGGCGACAACTTCATGGATCGACCAGTGAAACGCCTCGTTGCCGGGCACCGGTTCCGGGAAAGCGATCGAATCGGGCCAGGTCATCCCGCCGTCGCGGGAGATGCGCATGTAGCCGGCCGCGGTGTAGGCGCCGATTCCGTCCTTCCAGACGGAGATCGACAGGGGGTATTCAAACTTTCCGTGACTCCACCTCTCCCCTCCATTGACCGTGGTGTAGAGTCCCCACGGATACCAGCTTGCCACAAAGCCGGTATCGGGGGAGGTGAAGCAGACATCGTACACTTCACCGAAGCTGAATTGTGATCCCTTCAGCAGTTCCCACGTCTCGCCGCCGTCGGCGCTTCGCCAGACACCGAACTGGGTCTGATATGCGTGAATCAGCAACCCGTCGGTAACGTCGACGCCGGCGATTCTGGCTCCCTTCGGCGGCGTGAACTCCCGATACGTCGCCCCGCCGTCGGTTGTCGACAGCAGCGATCCGCCGGCGACAACGAACCAGTGCCGACTGTCGATCACCTCGACCTCCTCGATCCGGACCTGTTTGCCGGGGAGCGTTGTGGTCCAGGCGGAATCCGGGTGGGGAGTGATGTGGAGCCTTCCGGCCGCGTCTGCGATCATCAACCCGTTCTCGCCGAAGACTCCGACGGCCGTGTATACCGTGGTGAACGTCTCCGTGAGTGGGGCCAACGATACCTCCCGCCACGTCGTTCCGGCATCGGTTGTGTGCAACAGGAGTGAATTCGCCAGGGCGTATCCTTCGGACGCATTCCGGAAGACGAGGTCGTGCAGCGCATAATCGACGTCGAACGGGGTGACCAGTTGGGATTGTGCCTGAAGTCCGGTTCGTGGTACAAACATGGAAACGGCGGCAAGAAGACCAAAGACCAGTAGTTGTTGTAAAGAGCGTTTCATAGGAATCACCTGTTGTTCAAAGTTGCTGTGTGGTATCGGGCTCCAATCTATCCTGCGACCTTCCCGTTCCGACAGGAGTAATCGTGGGAGAGTCAGGACAGATGGGGATGGAGGGAACCGGGGCGTTGCGGCGATGCTTCCGGCTTCTCTGCGAATGCGATGTGACCCGTATGTTCGCGGAGTCGTCAATTCTGTCCGGAACCCTGCCCGGAAAACGGAGCCGACATTTTCGAAGAGAGCCATGATATAGGCAGGTCCGCCTTTCCCGAAGACCGATCATTGCCGGCCTCATCGGCGGTCTGGTTATCGGGGCTGCCCCGTTCGCCTACGATCTTCCGCTGATCGATCAGGTCCTGTTCGGTCTGCGACAGATCAAGTTCCCCCG
>CBFGQN010000191.1:0-7415 GCA_965650895.1 uncultured Ignavibacteria bacterium
GGACACCAAGGGCACCAAGTGCCACGAAGCAACACAGACTTCTGCAATTCGAGACGTTTAAGAAACCTTCTGAGAAAAGAACTGATCGTGAAGAGATGACGGAATCGCCTTCTTTCATACAAACCTTCGCATGTCTTCTCCTGCTGCTGGTTACGGCGATGGGAGAGATTCCCCTTCACGGACAGATCCTCGACGATCGGTCGGATGCTCCGGCTCTCGGAGTATTTCTCGATCTCGGCTACGGCTACCGCTACCACTCGCTCCCGGTCTTCTCCGGTTCGGCCGACTGCGGAGCATTCGATGATGGAAGTCTGATCCGGGGCACGCTGGGGCCGGAACTCCTTCTCCCCTCTCTTTTCGCGCCGAACTTCGGTCTGGCCGGACGTCTGTTGCTCGACATCTCCGAGTCGCATCTGGCGACGGCTGCCGAGCCGTTCGTCATATCTCAGGGGGAGGAGCCGCCGGTGCGTTTCGGTCACGAATACCGGCTTGCCGAGAAGAGGATTGCCGGGCGTCTGGAACTTCTGGCTGACTTCCGCATAGTGCGGCGTCTCGGTCTCAGAGTTGGAGGGGGAATCGGCTACGGAATCGCCGAAAGCTATGAACAGACCGATTACATCACCGATCCCCTCTACCGATTCCCCGGTGGCCTGCGCGAGCGTTCGATGCCGCAGGGGGGACGGGAGATCCGGAAGTGGACGTTCGGCGGCATCGTCTCGGCTACGACAACGCTTCCGCTCGGTGCCGACATCTTTATCGCTCCCCAGCTCTCGATTCGTGCGGAAACCCGTTCCTCTGATGCCCCGATCAACGACGGCGGACTCAGCGGATCGTTCGGCATCTCGATCGGGACATTTCTGAAGAAGCCTGCGGTGGCCCCCCCTCTGCCTGCGATTCCCCTTTCGGCCTCGATCGATCTGGGACTCTCTCCCGATGCCGACGGGGTTCCGGTCGATTCCAGTATTCATGTGGTCGAGGTGTTGCGGCTTGCTGAGGGTGAAGAGATATGGAGGCCGGATCGAACGGTCTATCCTCCGACCCTTGCGGTCAATCCGGTCTGGGAATCGTCTGACGGGATCAGGGAGTGGGAGATTCGCTTCCTCTGTGAAGGGGAGCCGTTGGGACGATTCACAGGGGATGATCCTGAAGAGCCTTCGGAGTTGAACTGGAAGATTGCCGACAAGTCCGAACTCGATACGATCCAGACGCTGGAGGTCCGTATGATAGTGATCGATTCCTCGGGAAGGACCGTGACGGCGATCGACAGCATCCATCTGCATCTGCGACGATCACAACGGTTTGCCCGTTATCTTCCGGAGCGAACCGTCTGGACCGACCTCTATCCCGATTCGGAAGGGATGACCGAGGGAAACCGGAGTATGCTGCTGGAGGTGATCGATGCGGCGGAGACCGGAGACCGGATTATTCTGCAGCCCCGGAGCGGAAACCGGGGGGAGATCAGTCCGGCGCTGATCGAACGGATGCACCTGCTGGCTGCGGAACTTCACTCCCTGATGAGACAGTCGGGCAAGACCGGAGTCCGGGTTGATCTGCTGCCGACCCCGGAAGGGGCAACCGAGGGAGATCTCTACACGAGGCTGCCGGATGAGGTGCGCAGTGCCGGCTATATCGAAGTGATCGTACAGAGACGGTAGGAGGAGCCGACACGTTGCCCGAACGGTTCCCTCCTCCCTTGTTTCTCACTCTCCGATAAATTTCGGTTTCCGCTTCTCCAGAAAGGCTTTCGTCCCCTCCTTGAAGTCGGTCGTGCCGCACGTCTCGCCGAAGAGCGTCGCCTCGTAGGCCATTCCCTGTTCCACTTCCAGATCGAGTGAGATCATCGTCGCCCGCAGAGTGTTCCGCACGGCTACCGGACCCTTCGAGAGGATCGTCTGCATCATCTCCTCGGCTTTCGCCATCAGTTCGTCGGCCGGATAGACGTGGTTGGCAAGCCCCATCAGTTCGGCCCGTTCCGCGTCGATCAGTCCGCCGCTCAGGTTATACTCGATTGCCCGACCCAGCCCGACCAGTCGGGCAAGCCGCTGTGTGCCGCCGAATCCCGGAATGATGCCGAGATTGACCTCCGGCTGTCCGAACTTTGCCTTTTCGCTTGCCAGTCGGATGTGGCAGGCCATCGCCAGCTCGCAACCACCCCCCAGCGCAAAGCCGTTGACCGCAGCGATGATCGGCTTTCCCAGATTCTCGATCATCGAAAAGACTCCCTGACCCCGCCGGGAATATTCCTGTCCGGTATACCCGTCCAGTCGGTGGAGCTCCTCGATATCGGCTCCGGCGGCAAAGGCTTTCTCTCCGGCGCCGGTGATGATCGCGCCGCGAATCGAGTCATCCCGTTCCACCTCGGCGATCACCCTGCGAAGATCATCAAGCAGCGCAATGCTCAGTGCGTTCAGGGCTTCCGGTCTGTTCAGTATGATGATGACGTATGCGCCTTTCCGCTCGACGCTCAGTGTGGCATATTCCATATGTTCGACCATTATCATTAATCGTTGAAGTTCCCGCAATCCGGGAAGGTGACACAAACGGATCGGAAGGGAACGGTTCTGTTCTTCCCTTGTTCTCCGGCTCTGCAATTCCATGCCGATCGGAAGCAATGCGGCTGTCCGGTGTCCGGGTCTCAAAGATAGCAAACCGACCGGCGATGCCCTCACCTCTTTGGTTGACAGTCTGTGGGAGCGTAGATTCGGACCCTTCAGGGGTCGATTCCATGTCGGCCGTCCGGTTCGATTGCAAAGTAAATACAGGCGAAATGTCGTGAAGAACAGATCGAAGTCCGAGGAGGAAAAGGAGCTTCAGGCGAAGAGGAAAACCGTCCGGCTGATTGCCGATCGGCTGAAGAAACGGTTTCCGGGAAGAGGAGATGATGAGCGGGAGATTTCCTTTGTCGATACGCTGGTGGCGATCATTCTTTCGCAGAACACCAATGATCTGAACAGCCACAAGGCCTATCAGGCACTCAGGATCAGTTGGTCCCGATGGGAAGAGGTAGCCGAAGCCGATCCGGCCGAAGTGGCGGCGACGATTCGCGTCGGCGGTCTGGCCGAGCAGAAGACCGCGGCGATCCAGAGCACGTTGCGGGCATTTATGGAACGGTGGGGGACTGTGGAACCGGAGGAGATCGGGGCGATGCCGGACGAGGAGCTGCTTGCATTCCTCACCGGTATCAAAGGTGTCGGGTTGAAGAGCGCCTCCTGCGCGATGATGTTTGCGCTCGATCGCGATCTCTGTGCGGTCGATACGCATCTCCACCGGGTTCTCAACCGTCTCGGCATTATCTCGGCCTCCACGCCGGACAGGACGTTCCGCGAACTTCGTCCCCTCCTTCCGAAGGGGCGGGCGCGGGAACTTCATGTCAGCCTGATCCGGTTCGGGCGGCAAATCTGCAAGGCCCGCTACCCCCACTGTTTTGAGTGTCCTCTGTACGATATTTGCCGGTGGGACGAAAAGGAGGACTATGCTGCGGCGGGAAAACAGGGGCCAAGAGCGGTCAGCGGGGATTTCCTGATTACGGACGGAATTTGAGCTGTAGTTGAATGGTTCAATAGTTTGATAGTTCGATGGTTGGGAGACGGCAAATCCGGGGTGCCGACCATTAACCATTCAACAATTGATTGCCCGATGGCTGCGAGGAGGCTTCAAGCATTTCGGGAGACAGAAAACCGGACGGCACTGACTATTGAACCATCCAACTATCCAACCATTCGACCACCCAACCGAAAAAAAATGCCCGAACTCCTTTCGGAATTCGGGCAGTTTCTTTGAAGTCAGGGTAACCCGTCACTACCTTTCTTCAAAGAAGTGTTCCCAGGAGGCACATCTCAGGGAGCCATTTGAGAACGTTGAGGTTGCGCCGGGTAGACGTGACGACGCCCGGTTTCGTGCAAGGAAAACCACCGTCGTTAGACTCTGTAGCAAAATCCTTTTCACCCCTGTTTTTTTGAGAGATGCATCAGGCCAATACCATACGATTGCGAACCGGCGAGGAGATTCCCCTCTCGGCAATCTCCTTCAGCACCAGCAGGAGCGGGGGGCCGGGGGGGCAGCATGTGAACAAGGTGGAGACCCGTGTGGAGGCAAAGCTGAACCTGCTGGAACGTCCGGAACTGAGCGAGGAGACCAGAGCGAAGCTGGCCGAGCGGCTCGGGAACAAACTGGACGGCGAGGGAAATCTTCGCGTCGTCGCGGCCACCTCCCGCTCCCAGCACGCGAACCGTGCCGAGTCTGTCAGAAAGCTGCAGGCTCTTCTGGACGCCGCCTTGAAACCCCGAAAGAAGCGTGTGCCGACAAAGCCGAGCCAGGCCGCAAGGAAGCGTCGCCTTGAGGCGAAGAAACGTCTGAGCGATAAGAAAGAGGGGAGAAGGTGGAAGCCCGAATGATCTCCCCTTCGTTTTCTCAACGTACGTGCATCCCCCGCGACGCACTCATCTCCCCCGCCTGCAACCGGTAGAACCAGGCTCCCGGCGTCAGCCGGACACCCGGTGCGATCTCCCGGAATATCCGGATCGTATGTTCTCCCGGACCATATATCCCTTCATTCCGTCGCACAATTTCCCGTCCCTCCGTGTCGTAAATCGTCAGCGTCACCGGGAGCGAACGCCCTTGCGGAATCGTGAACGGGATCACTGTTGATTCGCCCATCGGGTTCGGCACGTTCTGCCCGACCGTCAGACTGTTCCGCGTTGCCGATCTCTCTTCCACACTCAGCGGAGCGATCACCGTGCTGAAGACGCCGTTGCCGTGTGTCCCGATCGCCACAAATCCATCCGACTGACGGGCGTCAATCATGTCGACGACGCTGTTGCCGATGGTTTCGGCCCCCTCTTTCGTCCAGATCGTCTCATCGCCGTTCAGGAACGTTGTGGAATAAAGACCGGTGCTTGTTCCGACCAGATGGATCGTCCCCTTTCCACGGTGCAGGATCGTGATCCACCGGACCGAGGGACCGGCTCCGCTCCCGCTCGGGTTCTCCTCAAGGTTGCCGCTTGTCGTCCGCCAGGTCTCGCCGGCATCGGTGGTTTCGTAAAGACTGATCACGTTGTAGTTCGAGAAGGCGACGACGGCCCGGTCGCCGTTTTCCGGATCGACCGCAATCGAGGAGACAAAGGCCCCCTGTGGGAAGTTCGTTCCGGTCACTTCAACGGCCGTCGGATTCTCACCGAGCGCATCATCCATTCGGTAGATCCGCCCTCCGGAAGTGCCGTACCAGAGACGGTGCGAAGGGTTCTCATCGGAGACGGCGATGGCGGAGATTTCTCCTTGCTCAATCGTTCCGCCGCTCAGCGAATCCCAGCCGAGCGAAGTCGGTGCGTTGCCGTTCAGCGGGATCGCCGTCACGTCCCGGTTCCGGAAGAGTCGCCGACCGATCGGCAGGTACATCACCCGTGAGTCGTTCGGATCGAGAATGAATGGATTGATGAACCGATAACCGTCGGCTCCGGCCGGATCGATCCGGGTGGAACCGGTGGCCTCTCCCGCACCGTCAAGCTCCACCCGATAGATTCTTCCCTGTTGTTTGGATACATAGAGATACTCCCCGCCGTCGGAGATTGCGCAGTAGGCGCCGTCGCTGCTTCCGGTTCTGATCCACGGAGTCGTTCCGTCGGTCGTGCGGGTCCGCCACGTCCCGTTGTCCTGCAACCCTCCGATAATCGTCCGGTCGCCCGGCGAACCGTGGTCGATTGCGACCGTGTAGAACTGTGTGGTCAGGTAGCCGCTGTTGAGCGAGATCCAGAAGACCGAATCGGCAGTGCAGTCGAGCGTCTTGTGGACTCCGCCGTCGCTCACGCTGTACATCACCTCGGGATTTGTGCGGGAGAAGACGACGTCGTGCTGATCGGCGTGATGCTCCGGATAGGAATACTGCTCGATCACCCCACTGTCCCGCTTCCAGTCGCGAAAGCCTCCGATCCACGACGTGTTCTCCGTCGATGCGAAGCCGTCGGTGGAGCGATAGAGATTCGTTCCGCCGATGAACACGATATCTTCGTCGTCCGGCTTGACGCGGACGTGGAGGTCGTATCCCCCCTGCGTGAAGAGATCGCCGTTTCCTGCGGTCGCGGTGGTGAAGGCGGGAAGGTTCGCCGAACGGTTCTCCCAGGTTCCGCCGCTGCCGGAGCCGTCGCCGGAGACGTAGGTATATTTCCAGAGGGATTGCCACGAGGAATCTCCACGGAAATTCCTGCCGAGAAAACCGGAGCCGGGAGTCTCGGCCAGAAAGTAGACGATGTTTTCGTCCGATGGGGCGATGCCGATCACGATTCTGTTGTAGTCCTCCGGCATGTCTTCCGGCGTGATGTTGGTGAACGATTCGCCGTCGGTTGATCTGTAGATTCCCTGCTTGTCGCCGTCGCTGCTGAGCGTGGCGTAGACGACACCGGTGGAGGTGACGGCAATGTCGCTGAAGTAGGAGGGATTCTGAAGTGCGCTTGGTCTGAGTACGTCACGCCAGATCGTTCCGCCGTCGACCGAGCGGATGATCCGGCCGTAAATGGCTGCGTAGACCTCATCCTCTTCTTCGTTCGAGGGATCGACCGCAATCCGCCAGACGTTATCCCGCGTGTTGAATGTCTGGGGCGTTCCCGATGCGGTCGCCTCCAGCGAAAACCAGGTCTCTCCGTTGTCGGTCGACTTGAAGATGCCGTCTCCGTGCCAGAATGCCCCTCCACCGGAAGCGCTGTTCCCCCAGAGTTCTCCCGAGCCGAAGTACCACGTCTGTGTTCTTCCCGGTCGCGTATCCTGCGCAAGCGTCGTCACGCTCGGCAGTTGATCCGGTCGCGTCGTCATACGCCAGCTTCTCCCTCCGTCGGTCGATTTCCACATGCCGCCGCTGACCCCTCCGGCCAGGATGATCTCCTCATCGGCGATGTCCACGGCCATTCCCCGCGTTCGTCCTCCGACGTTCCAGGGACCGCGATGCGTCCAGTCGTAGGAGGCGATGCCGGCCGCTTTCAGGAGAGGAGAGCCATGTCCGCGACGGGGGAGCGTGGCGGAGAAGGCGATCTCGCGACGACGAATGTCATCGGGAATCCGTCCGGTGGCCGGATCGCGAAGCCGCTCCCACTCCCACCGGATTCGTTCCGATGAAATTTCCGGTCCCGTCCCGCCGGAGATCGTCTCTTCGGCTCGGTTGAAGGGAGAGAAATGGAAAAGACCGGCGACAAGAACGATGCCGACAAGAAGAAGGGAAGGGAGAACGTATCGACGGTTCATAACGTCATGAAGATTTATTGAATGAAAAACCAAGTATACTCCATTTCCGGGTGACGATCAACCCATAGATCGTCAGCCACATCTATCATGTATCCTGTATCAGAAAAGGCGGCCGGATAACCCGGCCCCCATTTTGACAAACCATTCCCGATTTGCCGTTCCCATACTGACGAACCAACCGGACCGTC
>CBFGQN010000192.1:0-7400 GCA_965650895.1 uncultured Ignavibacteria bacterium
CCGGAGTGCGGCGAGTCGTACATGTAGTTGCCACCGGCGTAGATGGCGGCGTGGTAGCCGTACGAGCCGGAGCGGAAGATGATCAGGTCACCGACCCGCTTGTTGCCCTTGCTGACGCCCTTGCCGTCCAGATAGGTGCGGATCTCCTCCGGATCAATCCCTTCCGGCACGGCGTCCAGCGCAAGGTTCAGCGATTCGCGGAGCAGACTCCACGTTCCCCAGGTGATGACCGCGACGATAAGGAGACTCAGGATCGGATCGATCGAATACCATCCGCTCAGCACGATCACGATCCCTCCGCCGACGACTCCGATCGAGACCAGAGCATCGGCCGCCATGTGGAGGAAGGCTCCCTTGATGTTCAGGTCATGTCGGCGACCCGACATGAAGAGGAGAGCCGTAAGGGTGTTGATAACGACGCCGATCCCTGCGACGATGATGATTGTCCATCCCTCGACCGGTTCGGGAGAAGCGAATCGTCTGACGGCTTCCCACGCAATCCCCCCGACGGCGATCAGCAGGAGAACGGCATTCAGCAACGCGGCGATAATCGTCCCCCGCCGCATACCGTAGGTTCGTCGGAGCGTCGGAGGACGTTTTGCCAGAACGGCCGCTCCCCAGGCCAGGGCCAGACCGAGAACGTCGCTCAGGTTGTGGCCGGCGTCGGCAAGCAGGGCGAGCGATCCGGAGATCAGGCCGTATACGGCTTCCACCACGACAAAGATGATGTTCAGCAGAATGCCGTACCGGAAAGCCGTCGTGAAATCCTTCGGCTTCTCCGGATGGGCGTGTTCGTGATGACTGTGGTTGTGACTCATGACTGATACTCCCGGTCTGACTGATAAGGAGCTTTATAACATCGTCAAATGCAACCCGGTTGCCTCTGGTCGTCAGTCGAACAAGTCGATCTCCCTCTTGTCTTCCTTCGTGATTTCGTAGTGAAATTCTCCCAAAGCCGGATCGCTGCAAACATATCCGCTGCCGGGGAGACACGAAGAGATACCGGGTGCATGACTTGATCCTCCAAAGAAGACGAACGTTCCCGTGTCGGAAGTCCGGCACATCCTAATGATGATGCTCGCTCAACTCTCCGGCCGACCGTATCGAGCGGAGATAGAATACTCCCTGTACCGCAATCCGGTCTCCCTCGGCAAGTCCTGTGCTGACGATTGCCCGGTCCGCGATCTCTCCCTCCACTTCAACCTCAACACGTTCAAAGTGGTTCGGCTCCTCCTCGCGATAGACAAAGAAGCGTCCACCTTCCCGCTCCAGCGCCTCTTCGGGGACGGCGATCCCCGTTCGCTCCGCATCCCCTGCAAACTCTGCCGTGACGAATGTGCCGGGACGGAAGACCCCGTCCCGGTTCGGTGCGGCGAATCGGACGGTGACGGTTTTCGATTCGGGATCGACGGTGGGGGAGATGAAGATGATCTTTCCGGAGACCCGTTCGCCGGAAGGACCCCGTGCCGTGCCGGAACCGCCGACCGCAAGAGAGGCGGCCTGTTCCGGAGTGGCCTTTGCCTCGATCCAGATCGTCCCGGTGTTGACGATGGTGAAGAGGTTGTCGGCAAGATCGACATACTCGCCGAGCGTTACGGAGCGGTCGGAGATCACGCCGGTGATCGGCGCGGTGATCTTCATCCTGTTGGCGAATGATGACGATGCTTCCGAAGGATCGATGCTGAAGGAACGGAGATGAGCCTCCGCCTCTTTCCGTGCCGCCACGGCCTGATCGTAGTCGGCCCGGGCAGCCTCCAGAGTCCGCTCGGCGCCGATCTGTTCCCCCGCAAGCCGCTGCTGCCGTTCCAGTCCGCGCCGGGTCTGCTCCTCTCTCGCCTTCGCATTCAGATATTCCGCCCGCGCCTTTCCGATCTCCAGCGTCTCGATCTCCGCCAGCGTCGTTCCGCGCGAAACGTATTTCCCCTCCGATACGGAGAGCCTGACAACCCGTCCGGAAACGATGGTGCCGACGTGAGCGATGCCGTCTCCTTCCGGACGAACAATGGCGGGGAGGGAGAAGTCCGAGCGGATGCTCTCACGCGCCACGACATCGGTTTCAATGCCGGTCTCCTTTGCAATGGCCGGATCGATCTCGATGATGTTTCCCTCTCCATGTTCTTCGTGTCCCTCTTCTCCCTCGGCATGCTGGTGGGTGTCGTGCGCTTTCTCCCCTTCATGCACCTCTCCTCCTTCGGTTCCGCATCCGATCCGGAGCGGAGCGGTGCCGATAAGAATGATTATCGTTGCGATGCTCCCTGCTCTGCGGGCAAAGATGCGTTGCTTGATCGTTGTTATGATGTTCATGATCGTCTGCTGTTCCTGTATATGGTTGATGATAGGGTTCTACTCCACAAGCCCGGTGATTTCCAGATCAATCCGTTCTATCTCGAGCGCCTGTTCCAGGCGCTCCCGCTCGAATGTGATGAGGGAAGTGTGGACGGTGACCACCGAGAGATAGCCGGTCTCCCCCTCCTGATAGAGCCGCAGGCCGATCCGCCAGGCTTCCCGGGCGGCCGGCAGGAGCTCGTCGTCGTAGTGCCGGACAAGAGCCAGCTTCCCCTCCCGCTCGATCAGCAACTCGTCCAGACGGCGGGTCAGATCCCGCTCGGTCTGCCTGACCTCTGCAAGAAGTTCCATCTCTTCGGCATCGAACGCATCTTCCCGGGGATCGGAGAACCAGCGGGTGATCGGAATCTCCAGACCGATGCCTGCTCCGAAATAGCCCATCCTGCCGTCGACCCGCTGACTTCGGAATTCGAGCTCGAAACCGGGGAGGCGACTCTGTGCCGTCGCGATCTTTCGCGCCCCGATTGCCTGGAGCCGACGTTCCAGAAACCGGAGTTCCGGATGGTTGGTGCGGAGCCTTTCCAGAAGCTCTGTACGCTCTCCGTTGTCTGCAAAGGAGAGAGGGTCAGGCTGAAGAAGAAACTCCTCCGATCCCGGTGCGGCCATCAGCGAGCGGGCACGTCGCATGGCCCTGTCGAGATCGTTGCGGGCGGCGATGGAGTCTCCTTTGGCCTCGGCCAGAAGAATCTCTCCCTGCGTCGCTTCCAGCGCATCGATTTCTCCGACCGAACGACGGAACCGGGTAATGTCGGCGATCCGCCGGGCATTCGCGGTCATCGTGTCGGTCAATCCTACGTGCCGGGCGGCATGGACCAGATCAAGCCAGATCCGATTTGCCTCGTTGACGATCTTCCGTTCCACTACTCCCAGTTCCGCTTCGACGGCGACAACCGCAGCCCGTCGTGCCCGACTGTTTGCTCCCCAGACCGTCGGAAAGGGGATCGACTGACTGATGCCGAACGATGTGGTCGGTTCTCCCGGGAGCGATCCGCTCGGGTATTCCTCCACTTCATAGAAAAGAGAAGTCGGCGGGGGGATGTTTGCCGTTCGGCCTTCCGCATCGATCCGCTTGGCCGAAGCCGCAACCCGCTCCCGTTCCGGGGAGGCGGTCAGGGCACGTTCGATAAGCACCTGCCGGGTCAGAGTCGTCTGTCCCGACGCAGTCGAAGCGGCGGCAAGAAGAAGGAAGATCACGATCGCCGTGCCGGCAATCCCCTTTGTTGTCAGGAAGTCCTTTCGGTTCCCGTCATCTTCGATATCTGCGGTCGAAGGCTTCCCTCCGAAGCGTTCGTAGATGATCGGCAGAAGGATCAGCGTCAGAAGCGTGGCAGAGATCAGCCCTCCGATGATGACCGTGGCGAGGGGTCGCTGGACTTCGGCTCCGGCGCTCGTGGCCAGCATCATCGGCAGGAAGCCGAAGCCGGCCAGGGCGGCGGTGGTCACCACCGGCCGAAGCCGTTCGTCCGCCCCCAGCATCACCGCTTCGCGTCGCGGAATACCGGCAAGCTGGTGTTTGCGGATGGCTGCCACCATCACGATGCCGTTCAGGACGGCGATGCCGAAGAGGGCGATGAAGCCGACTCCGGCGGAGATTGAAAAGGGCATCCCTCTGAGCAACAATGCGCCGACTCCTCCGACCACCGACATCGGAATGCAGAGGAAGATCATCACACCGATACGGAACGATCCGAAGGTCTGGTAGAGAAGAGCGAAGATCAGGAACAGAGCGATCGGCACGACGTAGAGGAGGCGTTCGGATGCCTTCTCCAGATTTCTGAACTGTCCGCCGTAATCGATCCGGTAGCCGGGGGGGAGTTCAACCTCGGATTCCACCCGGTCGCGCAGTTCTTTCACAAAGCTTTCCACATCCCTGCCGCGCACATTTGCCTGTATGGTTGTGAAGCGGGAGCCTTCCTCACGCGATATCTGGACCGGGCCTTCCTCGATCCGGACCGAGGCGAGTTCGGAGAGGGGGACGGGTGCGCCGGTCGGCGTCGAGACCGACAGTCCGCGAATCTTTCCGACGTCCGTGCGGGCCTCCTCGCGAAAACGGACCACCAGATCGAATCGCCGTTCCCCTTCGTAGACGGTTCCGGCCTTCGACCCGGCGACCGCCGTTTCGACGATATGATTCAGGTCGGCAACGCTCATACCGTAGCGAGCCAGACTGCTTCTGTCGGGACGGATGACAAGCTGCGAGAGCCCGCCGGTCTGCTCGACGGTGATGTCGGTCCCCCCCTCGAGTTCTCTGAGGATTGCGGCGATCTCGCCGGCCGCCGGAGTAAGCGTCTCGTAATCCTCGCCGTAGACTTTGACGACGACGTCGCCGCGTGCTCCGGCGATCAGCTCGTTCATCCTCATCTCGATCGGCTGCAGAAATTGCGTGCCGACGCCGGGGAACTTCTCCAGCCGTTCGGACATCGCCTCCACCAGCTCCTCCTTTGTCCTGCCGGTTGTCCACTCCCCCTCATCCCGAAGCATGATAAACACGTCGGCAAGTTCAAATCCCATCGGGTCGGTCGAGACCTCGGCCCGTCCGGTGTGGGAGACGACCGTCTTCACTTCCGGAAAGGTCATCAGTTCTTTCTCGACTGCCGTGGTGATCTCCTGCGATTCGCTCAGCGCAATCGAGGGGAGCCGGATCAGGTGCATGGCGATATCCCCCTCATCAAGTCGCGGAATGAACTCTCCCCCCAGTTGCGTGAAGCCGAAGAGAGCCAGAAGAACCAGTCCGAACGACGTGCCGACGATGGCCGGCCGATAGCGGAGCGCACGCTCCAGCAGGGGCCGGTAGCGACGACGCATCCATTCGATGATCGGCGAGTGACGCACCCGTTTCTGTCCGCGAAGCAGAAGAGACGCGAGGGCCGGAACGTAGGTGATTGAGAGGAGGAGGGCGCCGATCAGGGCGAAGCCGACGGTCAGGGCCATCGGACGGAAGAGTTTCCCTTCGATTCCCTGAAGTGTGATGATCGGCAGGTAGACGACGATGATGATGATCTCGCCGAACTGGGCAGCCTTGCGGACTTCGATGCTCCCTTCGTAGACGAGGTGTCGCATGTCGTCGGAGGAGAGAGGGGGAGATTCTCCTTCGCGATAACGCCGGTCGAGCAGACGCAGAATGTTCTCGACGATGATGAGCGATCCGTCGACGACCAGACCGAAGTCGATGGCGCCGAGGGACATCAGATTCCCGCTCTGTCCGCTGAGGTACATCATGATGCCGGCAAAGCACATCGAAAGGGGGATGACCGATGCGACGATCAGTCCGGCCCGGAGACTGACCAGGAAGAGGAGAAGAACGCCGATGACGAGCAGGGCTCCTTCAATCAGATTGGTCAGAACGGTGCGGATTGTTCTGTCGACCAGTTCTTCCCGGTCGTAGAACGGCTCGATCACCACTCCCTCCGGCAGCAACGGCCTGATCTCCTCGATCCGCTCCTTCACCCCGTTGACCGTCACGCGGGCATTTGCCCCCTTCAACTGCATCACGATTCCGACAACCACCTCTCCCTTCCCGTCCTGCGATGCGGAGCCGAAGCGGATGGCCGGGCCTGTGCGAACTTCCGCCACATCTCCGATCAGCAGGGGTGTTCCGTCGGAGTACGTGGTGATGACGCTGTTTCGTATATCCTCCACGCTCGTGGCCAGTCCGACCGCCCGGACCGCAAGCTGTTCCGGACCGGTCTCGATGTAGGCCCCTCCGGCATTGTCGCTTGCCTCGGAGGCGGCCCGGAAGACGTCCCGCAGCGAGATGTCGTAGCCGGCCAACCGGTCCGGATCGACGATGATCTGATATTGCTGCAGTTCTCCGCCGAGCGAGTTGACTTCGGCCAGAGCTTCGGCGCCGAGGAGTTCGCGGCGGATGATCCAGTCCTGGATCGTCCGGAGCTCCATCGGCGAGTAGCGACCGGAGGTATCGCGGACGACGTAGCGGAAGATTTCGCCGAGTCCGGTGGAGACCGGGCCAAGCTCCGGTGTCCTGACCCCTTCGGGAAGGTCTTCACCGACCTCCCGCAACTTTTCCAGAATGAGTTGCCGGCCGAAGTAGAGATCGACATCCTCCTCGAAAACGACCGTGATGACCGAGAGTCCGGGACGGGAGAGGGAGCGGAGTTCCACCAGATCGGGGAGGGACTTCACCGAGAGTTCTATCGGGAAGGTGACGAAGCGTTCGATCTCGAGGGCCGAGAGGGCAGGGGCGTTCGTCAGGATCTGCACCTGATTGTTTGTGATATCGGGAACTGCGTCGATCGGCAGACGGGAAAATGCGAGGATTCCCCCGATCAGCAACGCTGCTGCGGCGAACAGCACCAGCGCACGATGACGCAGCGAAAATGCAATAACTGCGTTGAGCATGAATGTCTCCGGTTCAGGTTCGGTGAAAGTGAATACGAACGACGGCCCGGCCCTCGGATGAGCCGGAACGGAACGGACGAGTTCGATGCATTCGGAAAAAAGCCGAATGATCAATTACCCGCAGGCATGTGAACCGAAGTCAGACGATGGGAATGTGGTCAGGAGGGGAGAGGGAAGCGAAGAAGAGTTCGAACGATGCCGATCCGTAGTCCGGTACCGACTCGGCGACCAGCGGGATCAGTTGTACGGCAACGGGAGTCGAAGGGGCATGACAGGGACAGACGCACTCCCCGTGGGAGCGGGATTCGGTATCCCCGTCATGATCGTGACCGGAATGATTGTCGGAAACGCACTCCACTACCTGCTCTTCAGCAGAACAATCCAGGTCCCACTCCCCCGCGCACGGCAGAAGCCGCTCGGCGGAATACGTAAAGACCAGAAGTACGGTCAGGACGATATGGACGATCTTCTCCAGCATAAAGCAATCCCCGCTACAGCAGCAAAGAATCCCCAAAGTTAATCCCCAACCCCACACCCTCCAAATCTCCTCCACCCCCATAGCCACGGGCGTGAGCCCGTGGCCCACCGGAGCACCCCCCATCCCCAAAGCCACGGGCGTGAGCCCGTGGCCCCCTCACCCACAATCCCCCGCATATCGCATTGCCCGACACGCTCCCATCCCCTATCTTCACCCC
>CBFGQN010000193.1:0-7395 GCA_965650895.1 uncultured Ignavibacteria bacterium
GACCGCGATTTGAATCGTTGCCGCCACCGTGTCACCTCACTTCCGTCTCTCCTGATGTTATTATCGGGGTTCTGAAGGTGGCGTTTTCAGGTATGGACCGAGGCGGTTGCTAGGTTCTGTCCCACCGGTCTTTCCTCCATACACTCTCACACGCCCTGAACTCCCCATTTCTCACTATTTTCCGCCGGTTGTCATAACTGAATATTCTCATTACTTCAAACGAACGCTATGCTTCATCCGGGAGATTACATCAAGGATATTTTCCTGAAGCCTGTCGGCACGAAGGTGACCGCGCGGGGTTGGGTCAAGACGATACGCCACAGCAAGGGGATTTCCTTCATTCAGTTGAACGACGGATCGGGATTTGCCGATCTGCAGATCGTGCTCGATCACGGTGCCGTTTCCGAAGAGCGGTTGAAAGAGACAAGCACAGGTGCCTGTATCAGCGTGACCGGGGAACTGGTAGAATCTCCGGCACAAGGACAGGCCGTGGAGTTGAGAGGGGAGAAGCTTGAGGTTCACGGTCTGGCCGACGCCGCAACGTACAAGCTGCAGAAGAAAGGGGCAACGATGGAGTTCCTCCGGGAGATCGCCCACCTGCGTCCCCGCAGCAACACCTTCGGCGCGGTCTTCCGCGTCCGGAACGCCGCCGGCTACGCCATCCACAAGTTCTTTCAGGAGCGGGGATTTATCTGGGTTCACACACCGATCATCACCGCGAGCGATGCCGAAGGGGCCGGGGCGATGTTCGGCGTCACGACGCTTGATCTGATGAACCTGCCGAAGACCGAGGGGGGGGAGATCGACTGGGCCGAAGACTTCTTCGGCAAGCCGGCCTATCTCACCGTCAGCGGTCAGCTTGAGGGGGAGATCTTCGCCGAGGCGATGTCGAACATCTACACGTTCGGTCCGACGTTCCGGGCCGAGAACTCCAACACGCCCCGCCACCTTGCCGAGTTCTGGATGGTGGAACCGGAGATGGCCTTCTGCGATCTGGACGACGACCGGCGGGTTGCCGAAGATTTCCTGAAGTACATCATCACCCATGTGATGGACACGCGGATGGACGATCTGGAGTTCTTCAACAAGCGGATCGACGACACGGTCCTCTCGACACTTGAGACCGTGGCCGGCAGCGACTTCGGTCATATCACCTACACCGAGGCGATCGACATTCTGGAGAAGGCGAACAGAAGCTGGGAGTTCCCGGTGAAATGGGGTGTCGATCTGCAGAGCGAACACGAGCGCTACATCACCGAGGAGGTCTTCAAAAAGCCGGTAGTGGTGACCGATTATCCGAAGGAGATCAAGGCCTTCTACATGCGGATGAATGATGACGGCAGGACCGTCCGGGCGATGGACGTGCTGGTGCCGCGGATCGGCGAGATCATCGGCGGAAGCCAGCGCGAGGAGCGGCACGATGTGCTGGTGGAGAAGATCAAAGCGATGGGACTGCCCCTTGAAGCCTACTGGTGGTATCTCGAACTCCGCAAATACGGCACGGTCCCGCACGCCGGGTTCGGTCTGGGACTGGAGCGGATGATCATGTATCTGACCGGCATGAAGAACATCCGCGACGTGATCCCCTTCCCGCGGACGCCGGGGAGTGCGGAGTTTTAAACGGATCGGATTGCGACCGGAAGAAGTTGAATTGAATCTGCGTTCATCCGTCCGATCATGGCCTCAGTGGTCTGGTCGTTGACATGCCGCAGACCATGCGGATCGGCGCAGATTGATATATTGAGCGCGTAGTCGAATGATTGGAAAAATCCTGCAGCAATTGTGAGTACATTAACAGCAAAAACGCGGTTAAAGCTTTCCGATCCGGTCATTAATCGGGTCGAGGCTTCAGATTCTCCGATCCATAACTGGTATCGTTTCGTCCTTTCCTATCCGCCTCATGTGGTTCGCCAATATCTGGAACGGTTTGATTGCAATCCTTCCGGCAGGGTACTGGATCCGTTTTGCGGAACCGGAACGACAGTAGTCGAGTGCAAAAAACTGGGCATTCCGAGTGTCGGAATTGAAGCGAACCCGCTGGCACATTTTGCAGGAAGCACAAAGCTTGACTGGAGGGTGGATGGTGATGGACTTCTAAGGCGTGCCGAGGAAGTTGCACATCAGACCTACGAAAAACTCTCTTCCGAAGGGATTGAAGATGAATTTTATCAGCCGTGTGATCCTGCGTTGGAACTTCGCGGTTTGGATCCCGATGTGGAGAAGCTGATTCTGAAAAACTCCATCAGTCCGCTTCCATTACATAAAAGTCTAGTACTGCTCGATCACATAGATGCGTTCCGCAACTGCCGAACATGGCGCCATTTGCGGTTGGCATTTGCCAAAGCGCTTGTCTTCTCCATCAGCAACCTGAAATTCGGTCCGGAGGTCGGTCTTGGTAAGCTGAAAGAAGACACTCCCGTTATCTCCTCCTGGCTTTCCGAAGTCAGGCAGATGGTAGCGGACTTGAACGTTGTAAAAGAGAGAGAGGGAGTAGAGAGCTGCATCCATCTTGCCGATGCAAGACGAATTCCCGAAATCATCCCTCCCGGCTCCATCGATTGTGTGATTACCTCTCCTCCTTATCCTAACGAGAAGGATTATTCCCGCACTACCCGGCTTGAATCCGTATTACTCGGTTTTATCAACAGCCGGGATGATCTGCGAACGATAAAAAAAGAGCTGATGCGCTCGAATACGCGGGGTGTCTACAAAGATGATGATGATGATTTATGGGTGGCCGATCATCAGGGTATTCAGCAGATTGCCGAAGAGATAGAGCGGCGACGCATTGAACTGGGTAAGACCAGTGGTTTTGAAAGGATGTACGCTCGGGTTACCAAGCTGTATTTCGGCGGCATGGCAAAGCATTTTGAACAGTTGAAGCCTATCCTGAAGCCGGGAGCACAGCTTGCCTATGTTGTTGGAGATCAGGCTTCGTATCTGCGGGTAATGATTCGCACAGGACAGCTTCTGGCTGAGGTGGCGGAGAATCTGGGTTACGAAGTTGTCGACATTGATCTCTTCCGTACCCGCATCGCAACGGCAACCGGTGAGCAGCTACGTGAAGAGGTCCTGTTGCTGCGCTGGCCGGGAGGTCAATCTCGGGTATGACACAGCGGAATCGTTATATCCGGATCATCGAACGGATTTTCTTCGACAAGTACGTCGAGGGCTCCGAAATCATCGAGTTTGAGCGTAACGATATTGTCCGGACGGCTGAAAGCCTTGGACTTCATCTCCCAAAGAATCTGGGAGATGTCATCTACACGTTCCGCTATCGGATTTCCCTTCCTATATCCGTGACCTCATGCGCTCCCGAGGGAAAGGAGTGGGTGATTATGCCGCGGGGTATTGCTAAGTATGCATTTATTGCCACAGCATTCAGTCGAGTTAATCCGAATCCCTTGCTTGCCACCATCAAGATTCCGGATGCGACACCAAGTATCATTCGTCGTTATGCTCTCAATGATGAACAAGCTCTCCTCGCAATTATTCGCTATAACAGACTCATCGATATATTCACCGGTATTACCTGTTATGCATTGCAAAGTCATTTAAGGACTACAGTACCGGAGATGGGACAAGTTGAGACGGATGAACTTTACATCGGCATCGACCGACGTGGAGCACATCACGTATTCCCTGTGCAGGCGAAAGGGGGGAATGATATGATCGGACTGGTCCAGATTGAACAGGATTTCGCTCTGTGCCGGGAGAAGTTCCCACAGTTGGAATGCAGGCCGATTGCCGCACAGTTCATGGCAACCAACCTTGTTGCCCTGTTTGCCTTTGGGAGGGAGGAAGAAGAGGTCCGCCTTCTGAGTGAACGACATTATCAGCTTGTTGACGCCGATAAGTTATCGTCCGAAGACCTTCTGAAGTACAGGCATACATTGATGGATTCCTGACACACCCTCGGTGTCGTTGCATTTTTTCAACCGGGGTCCACTCCATTTTCTGTCTGCTGCAGTCCCGGGAACCGTCCGGGGAATCCTTCTTGTCACAGCATCTGTGAGAAAGCTGATTTGTCGGTAAGCGACATACGTTCGTGTCTTCGGCAATACTCCCGGCCTCCGGTCAACATGAATATTCCTGAAAACCTTCCTATCTTCCCCGGTCAATTCACACATCACACTTAACCAAGTTCATCTTATGAAGCACACTCGTATCGTACCCGTTATTGCCCTTTCCTTCCTGTTTGTTCCTCTTCTTCTCAGTGCCCAGGGTGTCGGATTGAATCTCGGACCCGCAATCGTTTCCGACTATCCGGCAGCCGAATCTCCCGGGTTCACTATCGGCCTTGACTACTACTATTCGGTCGATGATGACGGCATGATCAGCACAGCCCTGCAGTACTCCTCGTTTCCGGTATCGGATGAGGCGATCAACGGATCGAACCTGGAGTTCAGTTCACTGAAGAGCATTGCTCTTCTGACCTCGATCCGTTTCCGAATTGCCGCCGATCTTGATGAGATTGCCCCGATCGTCACGCTCGGTGCCGGTCCGGCCTACAGATTCGGCGGATCGAACGATGATCTGGACGTTGATCTGGTCGGCGATATTCCCATCAGTGTCGAGGGATGGCTCGGTGCCGGGGTCGACTGGCCGATTTCCGAAGAAAGCCTTGCGCTGGTCGGACAGATACGCTATCCGCTCTCTCTGCAGTTTGTGGAAACCCCCGGTGACTTCGAGACGGAGCTTGTCAGACCCGGTTTCTTCCTGACCATCGGTATCGAGTACAGAAGCGAATAGGGGTTTCCGTATGCCAAGTCCCTGGCGATCGGAAGGGAGTGATGGAATATAGACGCAGAGAATATCGACCACTCCAGTGCAGTCCGGAACCGGCTGCCGGAGTGGTCGAATCGTTACGATGCGGCGTGGAGAAAAGAGTCGACCCTTCAATCCCCTCCTTTTACCGTAACTTTGCCCTGCGGCAACCTGCAGTTCCTTCTTGTCGCTCTTCAATCACTGATACTTGCAGACCGACCATGATGACGGCACAACGAACACTCTTCAGGCTGATTCTCTTTCCGCTTGCCCTTCTCTTTTTCTGTTGCGGACAGATGACCGCGCAGACCGATTTCCGGAGCCGCTACGAATCGCTTCGGAAGAACACCGAAGGTCTTGACGATTCCACCCGTCTCCACAGACTCTTCGAGCTTGACTGGGAGTACGGCATGGCCACCTATCCGACGTGGGCCACGTGGGAGGGGCGCTATGAGCGGAACGGGGAGTGGACCGACAATTCGCTGGAGGCGATCCGGCGGAGGGAGAAGGAATCGGAGTGGTCCTATACCGTGCTGAAGTCGATCGACAGGGGAACGCTGAGTCGGGAAGAACAGTTGAACTATGATCTGTATCTCCGGGGTGCCGAACGGGAGATCACAGGACGTGATTTCCCGGGAGAGTATATGCCGGTCAACCAGCTCGGCGGTATCCATCAGGAAGTGCCCCAACTCTTCGAGGTGATGCCGAAGCGGACGATGAAGGATTATCAGGACATCCTCTCGCGCATGCGGGGACTGCCGAAGGTGATCGACAACGATATCGCGCTGATGAGAAAGGGGCTGGAGATGGGAGTGACCCCGCCGAAGGTGACGTTGCGGGATATTCCGGATCAGATCAAACACCTGCTGACCGACGATCCGACCGAGAGCCCGATCTACGAAGCTTTCCGTGAGTTGCCGGAGTCGATCCCGGAGAAGGAGAAGCTGAAGATTCAGACGCTTGCCGTCGATCTCTATCGCGATGAAGTCGCCCCGGCCTTCTGGCGACTGCACGACTTCATGGTCAACGAATACATTCCGAACGCCCGCGAGTCGGTCGGCATGGGGATGATGCCGGGGGGGGAGGAGTGGTATGCCCACCGGGTGAAGGGATTTACCACAACCGATCTGACGCCGCGCGAAATCTTCGACATCGGCAAGCGGGAGGTGGCGCGGATACGGGGGGAGATGGAACGGCTGATCGGGGAGATCGCCGATCAGGATATGGGGTCCGGTCGGGACATGATGCATCTTGTCCCGACCGACTTCGACGCCTTCAACGAATTCCTCCGGACCGATTCGCAATTCTACCACACAACGCCCGAGGCTCTTCTGACCGGATACCGTGACATCTGCAAGCGGGCCGATCCGGAGCTGGCGAAGCTCTTCGGCAAGCTGCCGCGGATGCCCTACGGTGTGATCCCGATTCCGGACTACATGGCGAAATCGCAGACGACGGCCTACTATAACGGCGGATCGATCGAGACGGGACGCCCCGGATACTTCTACGCAAACACCTGGAACCTGAACTCCAGACCGAAATGGGAGATGGAGGCGCTGGCATTGCACGAGGCGGTTCCCGGACATCACCTGCAGATCAGTCTGGCCCAGGAACTGGATGATCTCCCCCGCTGGCGGCGTGATGGAGGATACACTGCATTTGTGGAGGGATGGGGACTCTACGCCGAAAGTCTCGGCGAGGAGATGGGATTCTACAAGGATCCCTACGCGAAGTACGGTCAACTCAGCTACGAGATGTGGCGGGCGATTCGTCTGGTCGTCGACGTCGGCATCCACCAGTTCGGCTGGACGCGCCGGCAGGCGATCGATTACTTTGCATCGAACAGCGGCAAGCCTCTGCACGACATCGAGGTGGAGATCGACCGCTACATCGTCTGGCCCGGACAGGCGCTGGCCTACAAGATCGGGGAGTTGAAGATAAAAGAACTCCGGGCCCGGGCCGAGGAACAACTCGGGGAGAACTTCGACATCCGCGCATTCCACGACGAACTCCTCGGCGACGGAGCCCTGCCGATGGATGTGCTGGAGGCGAAGATGAAAGCGTGGGTGGAGGGAAAGGCAAAAGGCAAAATTCAAAATTAAAAAAGAGGTTTTGTGGTTCCTTCGTATCCGCCGCGGCGGACACAAAGGACACGAAGAATCACCAAAAGAACCTGCCCTGAATGAAGATCATCATCTCGCTTCTCGTTCTTGCAGGTCTGATCTCCTGCGCCGACCCGCAGCCGAAAGCCGGACAGGGGGTCGATCTTGATTCGCTCGACAATGCTCTGGCCGAGATGTACGACCGGATGGTAGAAGATCTGTATGAATTACCGGAGGGGTTTGCCGATACGTTCGAGGTCAGACTGGAGGAGATGCTGCGCAATCCGGCAACCTTCAACTATCAGTTCGATTCGTTGCGGGGCAGGACTTTACTGGATATCGTCGAGACACCGGATCGGAGTATTCAGATTTTTCGGTGGTTTCATCCGTGGTCGGGGCAACTCGAAAAAATCCCGGCTATCGTCCGCTACAAAACCCCATCGGGCAAAACCTGCGTCTTCAACATGAGGGATCTTCACCCCGGCGATAAAACCTATGAGTTGAATATGATGGAGTCGGCCAACCT
>CBFGQN010000194.1:0-7375 GCA_965650895.1 uncultured Ignavibacteria bacterium
GTCTGGATGACGTCCTCGATCTGATCGTCCAGCTCCTCACCTGCGGTTTGATTATTGCCCTGATCCGCCGCACCACCGGTCGCGACGTTCACGCCATGACGGCAGCCCTCTTCTACACGTTTCTCTACCTCGGGCTGAACTACGCCAACACCTCGCAGGTTGAAAGCTTCATGGGGATACTGCTCCTTCCGGGGATATGGCTGTTTCTCTACCGGAGGAAGATGTCGAGCTTCATCCTGATCGGGGTTCTCTGCGGACTTGCCGTCTTCCTGAAGTTCACGCTCGGGATGGCCCTGGCCGCCTTTCTCTTCGGCGATCTGATCCTCTACAACGATTCGTGGAAAACCCGGCTGCGGAATTACACCGGACTCTCGATCGGGTTCGGAATCGTCGTCGCCCTCTTCCTCCTCTACCTGACGGTCTTCGACGCCTGGCACGGATTTCTGAACATGCAGGAATTCCTCAGCGGCTACACCGGGATGCAGTGGAGTTCTCCCTGGAGTTCGCTCCGCGAAGCCCTGCAGAACATGCCGGCCCGTCTCGGCGACGAGTACTCGCTGGCGATGCTCCTCGGCACGATCTGGTGCATCGTCGGGATCACCAACCGGGATCTTCAGCCGGTGCTGATTCCTCCCGCTTCCGATCATGTGAAGGCCGAAGAGAAAGAGATCGGACTCACCTTCCTGCGGTTCTGCGTGATTCTCATCTTCTGCATGATGATCTCGATCGGCGTCGAGGGAAAATGGTTCTCCTACCATCTCCTCCGCTTCTTTCCCTTCGGAGCGATCCTGGCAAGTTTCGGACTCATCTCCGGTATTGCGGTCATGCTTCGCGGGAAGCCGGATCGTTTCACCTGGTTCGCCCTTTCAATGGCTGCGGCCTTCCTGATCGCCCTCGGTCCCTTCTCCCGCTACGTCTTCCACTACGGTTCCACGGTCATGATGGTCGCCTCCGGCACCGAATCGTTCGACGCCTACTACGCACCGAGCGAACCGAACGGGGAGTGGTCGATGACCGAGATCAGGCAGATCGGCGATTACGTGAAGGAACACAGAAAGGAGGATGAAAAGTTCTTCGTCAGCTCCGGCGTCGGCGCAATGGTCTACCTTGCCGGCGATTACGTCCCGGAATTCTACATCTTCCACGCCGGGTTCATCATCGCCCCCTTCGCACCCGACGAATGGCGGGACTCCACGCGGACATATCTGCTGGAGCAACGCCCGAAGTTTATCGCGGTCCAGTCGGTCGACCTGATCTCGATCGTCACCGGAGACGACAGGACGAGCATCGATGTCTTCAGGGAGATGCCGGACCTCTGGCACATGCTGGAAGAGGAATACCGGATCGTGATGACGACCCCCTCGTTTATTCTCTATGAAAAAAACGACTGAGCAGAGAAGGATCGACGTTTGAATGCCCCCTCCCCCGACATTCGCAGTAACCGCTTCGGCATGCAACCAAAAGGAGACGGAACGGCATGATGAACCCGGCAGCGCAACGACCCGCCATCTTCGTGAGAACAACCGATGCCGCCGGCGCTTCCCGACAACTCTCTCCCCTCGGATGGGGACTGGTAGGACTTGCGGTGATACTCCTTCTTCTCCCCTCCCTCACCTTTCCGCTCGGACCGGACAACGGGCTCTTCTTTGTTGCGGGGGAAAAGATCGTTCATCAGGGAGCCGTCCACTACCGGGACATCATCGACGTGAAGCCGCCGCTGATCTACTACATCAACGCCCTGGCGATCACACTCTTCGGCGACCATCCGGTCTCGATCCGGATTCTCGATCTTCTCTGCCAGGTTCTGACCTGTTTCTTTCTCGTCCGACTCATTCGTCGCGCCTCACGTGACGATCTGTGGGCCGCCCTCTCCGTTCTCCTCTATCCTCTCCTCTACCTCAGTCTGAACTTCGCGAACACCGCACAGGTCGAGAGTTTTCTCGGACTGCTGACACTTCCGGCGATCGGCTTCTTTCTCTTTCGCAGAGACCGGATCGGTTTCCTGGGCATCGGTCTTCTCTGTGGCGTCGCCTTCATTCTCAAATTCACCTTCGGCGTCACGCTTGCGGCATTCCTGATCGCCGATCTTCTGATGTTCCGCGACGGGTGGAAGGATCGATTGAAGCGCTATCTCTTTCTGGGAACCGGTTTCGGGGTCATCGTCGCTCTCTTCCTCCTCTATCTCTTCGCCTTCGACGCCTGGACCGGATTTCTTCAGATGCAGGAATTTCTGGGGGGCTACACCGGCATCCAGTTCGCCTCGAAAGGGGATCTGATCCGGGAGATGCTGACCGAGCTCCCCCGCCTGATGGCCGACGAGTATTCGATGACGATGCTGGTCGGGACGATTCTGGGGATCGGGGGGGCGTTCGGGATCGGCAAGGGGGAGCGGAGCAGAGTGATGGGGGGAGAGACGAGAGGACTGTTGAGGGTGGCGACATTGTTGTTTCTGGCGTTGCTTTGCACGATTGCGATCGAGGCGAAGTGGTTGCATTATCATCTGAGCCGGTTATATCCGTTCGGGGCGTTGCTGGCGGGGTATGGTCTGGTGAGAATCGGGAGAGCGTTGTCAGCAGGAGAGCGTGATTCGTTCCGGTGGATCGGGCTCACGCTTGCTCTTGTCCTCCTCCTCGGCTTCAGTCCGCTGACCCGCTACGTCTTTCATCTGCGCCCCTCGATCCTTCTGATCACAAAAGGGGCCGAGGCGTTCGACGCCTACTACGCCCACACCCGGAGCGCGGACGACTGGACGATGGAGGACCTGCGCGAAGTCGGCTCCTTTCTCTCCTCCCGTCTCCAGCCGGAAGACAAGCTCTTCATCAGCTCCGGCGTGGCCGGTCTCCTCTACCGCGAATCGGGCTACGTCCCCGACTTCCCGATCTTCCACTCCGGCTTCCTGATCGCCCCCTTCTCCCCGAAGCCCTGGATCGACTCGACCATCTCCCACCTGACAACCACGAAACCCCGCTTCATCGTGCTGCAGCGAAGCGACCGGATGGCGATCATCACCGGCACAAACGAGACATCGGAGGAACTGTTCGGGCGGATTCCGGAGACGACCCGGTTGCTGGCAGAGGAATATGAAGTGGTGCTGGAGCGGCCGGGGTTTCGGGTGTATGAGAAAAGTGCGTCTGCGAACTGATCTCCGAATCAACAGTGCTTTTCGGTTAGACAATAACGGAGCAGGCGATCCGGATCGCCTGCTCCATTACAACTCAAGATCCTCACCTCATTAACATTACTTTCCGCGTCGCCCGGTCGTTCAGCGTCCGCAACTCCACCAGATACGTCCCCGACGGCAGGTCGGCTCCCGAGAACTCCACCGCATAGCGCCCCGCCGGATAGAATTCCTTCCCGATCAGCGAACGGATCTCCCGTCCATACGCATCATACACCGTCAGCGTCACGTGTTCGTTCCGTCCGACCGAGAACCGGATCTCCGTCTCCCCCGTGAACGGGTTCGGCTGCGCCGCGACCCGAAGCCCCGCCTCCGCATCCCCCGCCAGTCTGCGTACGCGTTTGCCCGTCAGGCTCTCGATCCATTTCCGCACCCGCCCCATCATCCGGCCCGATGTGGAGTCGAGGTCGACGTTCGACAACAGATCATCCGAGGCAAGTCGAAGCCGAATGTAGTATGTGCCGGAGAGGAGATCGATCACCGTATCGCTGATCCGGTATTGTGCCGGGTCGGTCGTGACGTCAAGGCGCGTCGAGTCGAGCAGGAAGACCACCGCTCCGGTTACCGAGTCGACAAGCTCCAGCATGAAGTCGATCTCCTTTCCCGCGCAGGCCCCCGAATCGCCGTAGAATATTCTCACCTCCATCTCTCCACCGATTGCCGTGCTGTCTCCGGTCGTAAACGGTTCGGTCCTGAGGAGCGCCAGAAGATCCGAGAGGCTGTCCGGCACCGATTCCGGCACAAGGCTGAGAGGGCGGCTCTCGTCGGCGTCGCTGAACCAGACGTCGAGGAGACGGGCGGTGAAGCCGATTCCGAGGGAGTCGTCCAGTCCCGCACCGACCTCACGCCCGTCGGCAAGGTATCCGTCCGGCCGCGTCCGCGCATAGTACTCGCGACTTGTGCGCAATGAACTGTCGGCCTCCAGACCGTAGAGAACGGCATACCGCTTGACGAGCTTCCCTTCGGAGGCCGTACCGTTCGGGTTCTCTCCCCGGTACGAAAATGCCTGCGCTTCCCCGCTCTGCCATTGAGGGGTGGCATTCATCCGCCACTTCGCCACGAACTGACGGATATTCAACGTCTGGTTATCGTCCTGGAACACAAGGGTAAATAGTGGAGAAGCAGCCGAGTCGGCAGGGACCATGATCTGGTTTTGTGAGGAGACGACGGGAAAAGCATATTTCTGGATACCATCCAGGTAGACCGGGCGACTTGCCCACGTCCCCATCTGTATCGGCAGGCTCGCGGCGGTATCGAAAAGAATCGCCGTGAAGTAGAGATCGCTCAGGTAATCGTCATATGCCCATTGACCGTTGATATAGACCGGCACAATCCGGTACCACTCCCACGTTACTCCCTCCATCACTCTCCCCAGACCGTCCTGCGACTGATCGATCGACGGGTGGAGATAGTGGTTGGCCAGTGTGCTTTGAGGGAGACCGGCGCCGGGATAGGAAATGGGATTGGGAGAGATGTAGAAGGGAGCATTCACCATGTTGGTGGCCTGGGCATAGAACAGTTCCGGCCCCGTCGGTGGAGGGACGTAATTCAGTCGTCCGTAGACGATGCCGTAGTAGACTCCATAGGGATTCGTATCGGACTGCTGCCAGACGACCGGTGTTGACTGCTGGCTCATTCCGCGGTGGGTGAACGGAGGCATCGCCGGATACTGTCCCGGACCGTAGCCCGCCTGATCGTTGTACCAATTGCTCAGCGTGTCGAGCGGCGTCCAGACCGGGAAGTTGAGGAAGTTCGTATCCATCAACCGTCCCCGCGCGACGATTCCGGCGGTCGAGTCGCTCCAGGCAACGTACTCTCCGATGCCGCTGTCCCCGCTTGCCGAGGAAATCACCGGCGTTCCCCACCGATAGGGGTCAAGACCGTAGTGATAGCCGACATTCCGAATGGGAAGCGTGAACATCTCCTCGATGGTATCTCCCTCGGAATCGGCAACTTTGAAGTACTGGATGTCGCGGATGAGAACTTCTCGCTGACCGACATATCCGGTATCGTTCGGATGAGCAGTCCAGACGATGGAGATTCGGGGAAGGGCCTTGTTGGACCGTGTGCGGAGGGTGATCGAGGGATGCGTGTTCATCGTGCGGGGTTGATCGGCCACCATGTAGCCGGAGACGGGCCACTCCGTCGGTTCCCAGAGGATGGTACCACTCGGCGTTATCGGCACGGACCGGCGGAAGAAGACGTGATAGTCGTTGAGGGCACTATCCCATCGAAAATAAGTCGAATAGTAACGATCCGTAACAGGTTCGTATATGATTTTCCGCTGATTGTTCCGCGTCAGGTCCCCCGGAGCCATCGATTCGTCCGGTTGGGCGTACGTCACTTCCAGGAGCGTTCCGGCCCCCGGCGGAAGCGTGATCCGGACCTTTCCGTTGGGGGCGACGATCGCCGAATCGAGCGGCTTCCGGACGCCGAGCAAGGCGAGCGTGTCGTAGGTGGGCAACACCTCCCGTACGCGGAGCCACACGTTGTACTGATGCGATGTGTCGGGATTCGGAATATTGAACCGAATCTCGATGGTCCGGTTCTCGGTCAGCGAATCCATCTTCCGCCCCCGCGCCGAGGTGCTGCTGATCCAGTCAGGTCGCTGAAACGCCCTCCTGTTGACGATGTACAGATGATGGGTATCGAGCATGTGGTTCGCTCCGACCTTCTTGTCGAACAACCCGACCTCGACAAACGTCGCCCAGGCCGAGTCCTTCGCCCCGGTCAGCGGATTCACGGCGGTGACCTCCTGAATGATCTCGTTCGAATCGAGCGGACGGGACTTGTACTGCAACATCTCCGGGTGCGCGGTATCCAGCGGCCATTCGGTCGTGTAGTGGACCGAATAGCTCTCCCGCCATGTCAGGTCCATCATCTTCTTCCCGATCTCCCGCAACCGCCGGTTCACCCGCTTCATTGCCCGGGTGCGGACACCGAAGCCGACATACATGTCCGGGATCGTCACCAGCGGCCATGCCGTCCCCCGGTGGAACGTCCACGCCGAGTCGAAGTCCTGAACGGTGTCGCTGGTGCATTGCTTGTTCCACGCCGAGCCGACCGGACCGAAGCTCCCCCCATAGTCGCCACCCTTATATTCGCCATTGACCCACATCGACAGCCCCCAGATCGTATCCCCGTTCGGCTGCAACCTATGGAGCAGCGGAGCGTTCGCCGAGGAAGTCAGCCACCAGTAGACCGCCCCCTTGGCACCGTAGGCCAGACCGAGGTTGGTCATCATCCGTAACTCCGCCTCGGTCGGGATGTGGCCGATCAGCGTGTCGAGATGCCAGACGCCGGTGCTGTCCTGATAGAGTTGCAGATCCAGATTGCTGTTGACGCTCGGCAACTGGATCAGCCGCCGTCCGGTCGCCCGGGAGATGCGGGCGGCATCGCCAAGATGGTGCAGCCGCCCCCAGCGTTTCTGCCACAGCGTCGGGGAGAGGGAATCCCAGGAAGGCATGTACCGCCCGACGACGCTCCGTTGCAGGGTCTTCTCGTACTCTTCAATCGAGGTCGGGTCGTCCAGATCGATCTCTCCGATCCTGAAACGCCCGCCGTTCTCCTCCCGGATGCTGGGAAGCTCCTCGTACCGGAGGTTGAAGCCGTCTTTCTGCCGGATCGAATCGGTCCCCTGCAACGGCAGTGTCCAGAGGTAGGTCTCGACACCGACGAACTCCGGCGTGGAGAGGGAATGCTGGTGGAACATGTCGTTGAGGAAGTACTGCGCGCTCCACGTGCCGACCGAATCCCGCTCGCCGGGGAAGCCGGGGCGCGCGACGTTGAAGGTATCCCGCAGGATGTTGATCATGGTCTCCATGCCTGCCCACGCGGTGGCGTGTTGTTCCTCGCCGGGATAGAGGCCGAACCATGCGCGGCGCAGCGAATCCTCCGGCAGGCTGTAGTCGTTGGCTCCGTAGAGGAGACGGCGCATGAGGTTGATCCGCTCTTGCCGCCACGCTTTGGCGGTCGCATCGGTGCCGAGCGAAAGCTGGCCGTGGATGTCACGGAGGGAGATGCTGCGCAGGGCAAGCTGTTCGCCGCCGAGCCAGGTGACGCGGATGTCGAAACGTCGGCTGCAATCGCTGGTATCTTTGGTCGGTCCCCATGCACCGTTGGCCAGATAGCGGAGATCGATAGGAAAGATTGCTTCCTGATACTTATCAAATACGTCATTGCCCTTCGGCTTCAGAT
>CBFGQN010000195.1:0-7298 GCA_965650895.1 uncultured Ignavibacteria bacterium
ACTGAAACGGCGCCGCAGCGTTGACCGTCCAGGTCCGGCTTCCTCCGGCTGTGGTCACGGTCACTTCCGTATCATCGAAGGCGGCCAGAACCCGGGCCTCGGAACTCTCCCTGGACAAGGGTGCAATGTCGAAGTGGGGAGTCAGAATACCGGTCCTTCCCCAGGCGACGATCGGCGGAATCTGTTCAACCAGATGATCCCGGAAATTCCCGACGCTCAGCGGTATCGACGTTCGCTGGTTCCCCCCGAAGACCGCCACCGGCTTGTTCGCCTTGATTTCCGTGCCGGTGACGTCAAAGGCCGATCCCAGGACCGCCTGACCGAAATAGACCTCTCCCAGATTGAGCACGACCGTGAAGGGTCTTCTCCCCTGCTGACCGCTGAGAGGGGCTGCCGGAGTGATCTCCACAGTGGTGCCGTCTTCGGTGGCGATCACCGCAAACTGCGAGTGCGTATCGAACTCTTCGATAAATCCGCTCCCCTCGAAATTTCCCGACAGATAGCCGTTGGGCCAGGCCGTGACGATATAGCCTCCGGTCAGCACATCGTCCGGCAGGGCCAGAAACGCATCGGCCGACATCTGCCGGATATTGACTCCGTAGAGTGTGATGTCGTGATCGGAGAAGACGTGAAAGACCTTGCTGGAGACGGCATTCGACCCATCGGAATCGACTTCGGCAAGTTCGGTATCGTTCCCGAAGATTGCACTGATGTTCACCTCGATCGGTACACGGGGTCGTGTGACGGAGACCACGAGCGTGTCGTCGAGCGGAATGTAGTGGATATAGGCAGTGGTTACCGTGTCGCTGGAGATATACAGGCGAAGGTCGGAACGCTCGAAATCCTGTCCGGATCCGAGATTCTGCATGAAGCAGACCCAGAATTCCTGTCCTTTCGTATCGTGCGGAGGCTGTGCACGGAGTCCGGAAGAGGAGACGACAAGCAGACAGAACAGAACCATCGAACCGAAAGCGTTCGACCAAGAGCGCGAAGTTGGAACGGATAGCAATTGCTCCATGTAGCCGTTACTCCTGCTGGATTCGCCGTTGCCGATCCCGTTCGGATCGACCTGAAACTCTCAATCTACAACAATCGACCGGGGAACGAAGTTACTGCCGGATGATCATCGACTGAATAAATACCTCTCCCGATCCGGTCTCCATACGCAGATAATAGGAGCCGGAGGACAGCCCGTCGAGTTCGGCCTGTATCCGTCCGATCCCTCCCGGCATCGGGTCACGGTCCAGGAATCTGCGCATCTCGTTTCCAAGGGCATCATGCAACGTCAGGGTGATCTCTTCCGGTCCCTGCAGTCCGAACGTCACCGCCGCACTCCCCTTGGCCGAGGGATTCGGTATCGGGTTTTCCAGGAAGTTGCGCCGGGTGAAGCCCATCACATTGAATTCCATCATATTGCCGCAACGATCCTGTCCCAGTCCTTCCAGAGGATCGACCACCGATTTGAACTCCACAACATCGACCAGTCGTCCGCAGAAGAACTCCACGATCATCGTATCGCGGAACTCTCCGGCCGCTCTCGGCTTGACGCAGACTTCAATCGCCCGCCGTTCCTTCGGTTGCAGGATCAGCGGAAGCTGGTCCGGCGGGACCGAAAACTCAAGGTTCCCGACAAAGCGCAAACGCTGCAGATCGAGCGGTTTCAGTCCGGTATTCTCAAGCCAGAGCGTATCGCAATCCTGACGGGTATAGACCAGGCGTTCGTACTCCCACGGGACCGACGGATCGAGCCGGAATCCGAACTCGTCGGTGTTGGCCTGATCGGTGATCGACAGGGTCAGCCCTCCGATCACATCGGTCAGTCTGATCTTGTTGCCGACAACATCGACAATTTCGATGTCATAGACGACATCTTTCCAGATGCTCTTGCGCCGGATTTCCACCCTCGCCTTCTTGCTCGGCAACGTCTCCGGCGTGATGACCTCGGCGTTGACGACCGTATTCAGCGTGATGTAGGCGATACCGGAGTTGATTGCATAGGACTCGGTGATCTCGAAAATCACGTCATCCTCACACTCTCCCGAAAGCTTCGTCACTGCCGGCTTCAGCGAGTCGATGCCGCTCAGCAACGGAAGCATCGCCACCGGACGAACAAGACAGCCGTTGTCCAGACCGATCTCCACCAGCGCCGAGGTATCGCCGATATGGCGGAAACAGACCTGCACGCTCCGGGCCTCTCCCGGTCGCAACGTAAAGGGGAAGGTCTCCCTGACCTCCAGCCCCGGCACCTGTTCCTTCAGCCTGATCCCCTGGATCTCCTGCGGGAAGCCGCCGTAATTGCGGAGGGTCAGCGTGGTGCAGAACTCCTGTCCGTTCAGCGAGGCGAGCGTGTCGAGCATCACCGGGGGCGTGCCGGCGGTCAACGCCACGGTAAAGCCCTTCACATCAAATTCGTAGCGCCGCTGAAGGCCGGCCGTATCGATTGCAAGAAGTTCGGCATGGCCGTCCTGATAGGGGTCGATCAGATCGAGCCGGAAGCGGATCGAATCATCGCCGGGTGCAAACTGCTGATTGATCAACTCCACGTTCCGCGATTTGCCGAGCAACCGCAGATCCTCCATCCCGAAATCATAGGCCGAGGAATCGAACGCCTCCCCTACCGCACCGTTGCAACTATCGCGCCACGTTATATCGGGCGGCTTGTGGTCGGTAAACAGTGAATCAAAAACCATACCTCCCGGAGCGCCGTAGGAGTTATAGGGTCCGTAGCCGTAGATGTAAAGTCCGAAGGGCACCCGGGCACTGATGTTATGGCTTCCGGCCGGCAACTGGATCTGGGCATAGCTGTAGCTGGTCTTCGGAATCTGCTGGAAGTTCGCCACCACCGGACGGTTATCGAGTCGCAGCGAGGAGATCCGCTCGGTCGGGATCACCACATTGATGAAGTGATAGAAGAAATCCTTCGTGCTCCAGCTTTCAAAATTGTAGTTGGAGTCGAACTGCTCACGGGGAGGAACAAGCATCATGAAGGGATCGCCGACGGTGTCGTTCGGCAGGGAAATGTACTCGACATCGACGGTGGAGTGCTGGAACTGGGCAACCGAGATCGGCTTGTTTGCCGTCAGAAGCATCGCCCGTTGCAGCGATATCTCCACGGCTCTGCCGACCGGCAGTCCCTGCGATGTACCGCTGTCGATCGTCAGAATAGTCCCCGGCTCGGCGGCGATCACCCGGATGAAGTTTGCATCCGGAACCGTCTTCTCCAGTTGATAATGGGGCGTCACCATCGCATGGTATCCCCACTTGTCGGTCGGGGGCATCTGTTCGACAAGGTGGTCGCGACCGACCGCTTCATTCCACGGGATATTCGACCGCTGATGGCTGCCGTAGACGACCACCGGCTTGTCGGCCAGAATCCGCGATCCGGTCAGATCACGTCCGGCACGCTGGATCCGGCTCCCGTCACGCGCCTGACCGAAGAAGATCTCCCCGGCATCGAGCACAACATCGAACTGGTTGGTGTTCCCCCTGCCGTTGACCGATGTTGTCGGCTGGACGGTAATCCGGGTGTTGTTCTCCGTTGCGATCACCGCAAACTGTGACGGGAAATCGGAGGTCTCGAAGATCTGCCCGGTCGGTCCCGGCTCGGCCGTGTTCGGGTAGGACATGATCGTGTATTCACGACCGATCGCATCGATCGGCAGCCCCAGATAGGAATCGCTGCTCCAGCGGAGCGTGTTGATTGCGTAGAGAGTCACCTCATCGTTGAACCGGAGCGTTATGGTCTGTCGGGAGATCTCATCCCCTCCCCTTGCCGGATCGGGCAGAAGAAGCTTGAAGGTGTCAAGCTGGATGCGGACGCGCTGGTTGGCCACCGGGATGCTGACGCTGAAGGTCTCGCCGGTCGATTCGTAGGTAATGGTGCCGGTTGTCGGCTTCTCGCAACTGACGACGAGATAGTAGTTCGGGAACTCTCCGTCCCCGTTTGTGTGCAGAAAGGCAGCGCGGAACTCCGTTCCCCGATGGTCCACTCTGTCCCTTGTCTGGGCTTCCGCCGACTCCGCAGTCAGAAAGGCAAAGCCGACAAGCCACAACAGCAACAACGCAATGTTCGAGCGGGCAGACGTTATAATCACAGTATCACTTCAAATCGAATGTTCACCAGTAAATTCAGTACGAACACGGCGACACGGGAGAGTATCGGGATATCATCGAAAAATCTCAAGAAGAAAATGCCGATCCGTCATATTTTTCCGTTTCTTCACAGGAGATTGGAAAACGGGCAAATGTCACACCCGGATTTCAACATTTTCTGCATGGCCTGAGTTCGGGCTACTGACGGGTTGAGCCGCGAACTGATTGCACGGAGGAGAAATTTCTTCCCTTCCCGGAAAAACGACCTGTCCGGACGTGTGGAGTTACACATCATGAATCACGGAGTTACAGTCCTATGATGACTCGCGGCGGCCGCATTTTCGTGGCCCTCAACGGCTTCTTTATCGGCTTCCTTGTCCTGGCCGAGCTTATCGGGGCAAAACTTTTCAATATCGACGTCTCCTGGACCGGCATCCTGCCGGCTCTCGGAGAAGATACGCTGGCGATGACCCTCGGCGTGGTCCCCTTTCCGGTCACCTTCATCATCACCGATCTGCTGAACGAATATTACGGACGAAAGAGCGTCCGCTTCACCACGCTTCTCGGCATGCTCGTTCTGGTCGGCGTCTACCTGCTGATCTTTGCGGTCCGGGGCATCCCGGCCAACAGCATCTCCGCCGTCTCCGACGATGCCTTCAACGCCGTCTTCGCCAACTCGCAGGCGATTATCATCGGGTCGATCATCGCCTACCTGATCGGTCAGTTGATTGACATTCAGGTCTTCTACCGCCTGAGAAAGTGGACCGGAGGACGGCACATCTGGTTGCGGGCAACCGGGTCGACGATCATTTCGCAGTTAATCGATTCCTTCGTGGTGATCTACCTCGGTCTCGGTCTCTTTGCCGCCAACCCGATCGGCTTCGATGCGGCCACCGAAATCGCCCGGAACAACTTCATCTTCAAAATGCTTGTCGCCATCGGCATCACCCCCCTGGTCTATCTGGGATACAAGCTGATGGACAGACATCTTGGAGCCGAGGCCGACTATCTGAGGGAACGGGCAAAGAACGGAGAGCCGTTCGTGACGCCGTTCAGTCCGGGATAGGAGAATGGCGATGTTCGATTGGTGATTTTCGAACGCGCATCCGGTCTTCCTCACACGCCCGGACCCTTTGTGGTTTCTTTGTGCCCTTGGTGCCTTTGTGGTGAGAATTCCGCACTGCCGGAAATTTACCACAAAGACACAAAGGACACGAAGATTCACCAAGGGGTATCTTCACTTGCAAATCGGGGCCGACAACCCGGAAAACGTTGCAACGAACTTTGTAACCAACATGATCGGGAATAGTCCGTAGGTTGCGCCTCTTGCGAAGGAAGACCCGCACCGAATCCGACTCCTGACATGGCACGAAATGCAGCCGATAACAATGAAGTGATGGGAAAGGCGCTCGACACGGCGCTGCTGAAACGTCTGGTCGTCTACCTCCGCCCCTATAAATGGCACGTCATCATTGCGGTCGTGGCGGCGATCGCCACTGCCGTTCTCGGGGCCTATCTCCCGATCCTCTCGCAGATCGCCATCGACGACCATATCCTGGTCGGCGACATGCCCGGACTCCTGCGGATCATCGCCCTGACCGTCGGACTGATGATCCTGAACTCCCTGATGCAGTACGGACTGACCTATCTGATGCAGTTCGTCGGACAGCAGACGATCCACGCCGTCCGGATGGAACTTTTCACCCACCTGCAGAAGCTGTCGATGCGGTTCTACGACACCAATCCGGTGGGACGACTGGTGACGCGGGTGACGAGTGATGTCGAAGTCCTCAACGAGTTCTTCTCCAGCGGACTGGTGATGATCGTCGCCAACGTCTTCACCATCCTCTCGATCATCATCATGATGTTCCTGATGTCGGTCCCCCTCACTCTGCTGACGCTCGTCACCGTCCTGCTCCTCCTCTGGGCCACCTCGATCTTCCGCGTGAAGGTCCGGGCCGCCTATCGCGAGGTCCGCTACCAGCTCTCCCGGATGAACACGTTCATCAACGAGAACATCACCGGCGTGCTGACCGTCAAGCTCTTCGGACAGGAGAAACGGATGAACCGGGAGTTCGCCGAGATCAACGAGGCCCACACCGATGCGAACGTCCGCTCGGTCTTCTACTACGCCGTCTTCTTCCCGGTCGTCAACTTCCTCTCGATGGCGGCGGTTGCGCTGGTGATCTGGTACGGCGGGACGATTATCGCCGGGGCAATGGGAGACGCCCCGATCATCCGCTGGATCGCCGATTTTCTCGGCGGTCAGACGCTGACGCTCGGCGTGATCTTCGCCTTCTACCAGTGGACCGAACGCTTCTTCCGTCCGATCCGCGACCTCTCGGAGAAGTACAACATCCTCCAGAACGCGATGGCGAGTTCCGAACGGATCTTCGAGCTGATGGACACCGACATGCCGACCCCGCAGGCGCCGGAGGATGCCGAGCCGTTCTCGATCACGCGGGGAGAGATCACTTTCGATAACGTCTGCTTCAGTTATGACGGGGAGAACCGGATCATCCACGATCTGAGCTTCCACATGGAGCCGGGAGAGACCGTGGCGATCGTCGGGGCGACCGGGGCCGGGAAGACGACGATCATCAACATCCTGACCCGGTACTACGACTACGAAAGCGGGCAGGTGGAGATCGACGGTCGGAGCCTGAAGACGATCCGGACGAAGGACCTGCGGCGGGATATTGCAGTGGTGATGCAGGACATCTTCACGTTCCGGGGGACGATGCTGGACAACATCACGCTGAACGACGAGACGATCTCGCGCGACCGGGCGATAGCGGCGGCGAAGACCGTCGGCATCGACCGCTACATCAGGACGCTGCCGAAGGGATACGACACCGAGGTCCGCGAACGGGGCTCCACCCTCTCGATGGGGCAACGCCAGCTCATCTCCTTCGCCCGCGCTCTTGCGCGCGACCCGAAGATTCTGATTCTGGACGAGGCGACATCGAACGTCGACACGGAGACGGAGGACCTGATCCAGGAGGCGATTGCGAAATTGCTGGAGGGGCGGACCTCGATCGTGATCGCCCACCGCCTCTCGACGATCCGGAGCGCCGACAAGATTCTGGTGATGCACAAGGGACGCCTCCGCGAAATCGGATCGCACGAGGAACTCCTGGCGCAGGAGGCAATCGCCGCTGCGCCCGAGCCTGAGCTAAGCCTGCCCGGCTGGATCTATCGCGACC
>CBFGQN010000196.1:0-7270 GCA_965650895.1 uncultured Ignavibacteria bacterium
GAACCTGATCAATCTGTTCTTCGTGCTGAAGCTGCTCGGCGGGACCGGATATCTGTCGGCTTTTGACCAACGTCAACTCCAGGCGCAGGCGATGTTCTTTCTGGACGGGCACAGCTACGGATACATTCTCGGACTGGTCTTCTTCGGCGTTCACTGTCTGCTCCTCGGCTACCTCGTCTATCGCTCCGGCTTCCTCCCCCGCATTATCGGGGTTCTGCTGGTCTTCGCCTCGCTCGGCTATCTGATCGACAGCTTCGCGAATGTTCTGATGACCGACTACGCTGACCATGCCGATCTCTTCATGCTGGTGGTGGCGGTTCCGGCGGTGATCGGAGAGTTGTCGTTCAGTCTGTGGCTGCTGATCAAAGGGGTGAATCCTGAACGGGGGAAAGCGGCGGATGCGTAACGGCGGCGGAGAGGGGGTGCCGGATTCCATCCTTTTTCTCTTCCGACATCGACATACACCCGCAGCGCCCCCTCTTTCTGTTTTCCGATAGAAAGAGGGGGCGATATTTTTGGTGGTGTAGATGATCTGTCTGTCCCCGTAAAGACCGGGGGCAATCAGCAATTGTCCGGAGTCGATACCCAATGTTCCGAGAAAATTCCATGAACGTTCTGAAAATACTTCTGCCCCTCTGTCTCATGCTGATCGGGGCGGCGGTCACGGCCCGCGCCGAATACACGATCAACAGCCGGTTCGGCAACCTGACCGACTGCGACACGATGACCCGGGGCATCTTCATCGTCTGGTGGGAGAAGACCGATGATCTCGCCGCCGATGCCGACGCTCTGCTCGACACGATGCTGGCGGTGCGGGAGACCTGTCTGAACAGCCTGAACATGGCCGACCCGCCGAATCCCGGACGGGGCTTCTACTACAACGTCTACCTCTACCGGAAGGGGAACGTCTTCCCGGACAGTTGGGGGAACGGTCAGGGGACCGACCGCAACGGGTTGCCCTATCTGACGCTGCCGGTCGGAGCCCACAGAGATATAGGGAACGTCTACCACGAAACGTTCCACATCTTTCAGTACTCCGCCAACGCTCCCGGCTTCGATTATCGCGGCGACAGTCAGTGGTACATCGAGGCGACGGCAAACTGGTTTGCGGCGGTTCGGAATCCCTCCGGTCGGCGAAACTTCGTCGAGGCCGAAAGTCTTGTCCGGCTTCCGCAGGTGGCCCTCTGGCTCAGCTACGACAACTTCCCTTCGGACTATCCGCAGAACTGGGGGCGATACGTCCACCAGTACGCCCTGTCGCTTCTCCCCTACTACCTCACACAGGAGGCCGGCGTTCCCGGCTCCACCATCGTCGACGGATTCTTCTCCGGCACTACGCAATCTCCCCAGGAATATCTGTTCCGCCGGATCGGCGACTCGGTCTTCACCGGATATTTCGTCGACTGGACAGCACACATGGTCAACGGATTCGATTTTCTCGATTCGGCCCAGATCGCCACCAACGAACGGGAGTGGAACGATTACGCCGACTCCGCCGACGACTATGAATTTATCCGGACGTATGAAGATTCCGGCAGCGGGGGATGGTTCCGTCCGGCGGCCGACGAAGTGACCCGGGCCTGGGCTTTCAACACATACCGCCTCTTCAACCGGAGTGCCGATACCTACACGTTCCGGATCAACGGTGACCCGAACGGAAGCCGGGGGATCCCCTCGCGGTTCCGGGGGAAAGTGCTGGTGCGGAACGCCGGAGGAACCACATTCCACGACGTGCCGATGATCGACCGCCTGAACGGCAAGCTGACGCTTGAGCTGACCCCGGCCGACACGGCGATCTACTTCATCGTCGCCTCCGTGCCGGTCTACTTTCAGGATGTGAACCAGACGTTCGGTTACCGGATGAACATTATCAAGGGGATCGACACCACGACATCGGTTCCCGGCTATCCCGAACCGGAGACCGGTCCCCGCACGGTCGTCGCGCGGTATGATGTGCTGGGCCGGAGAGTCGGTGCGGACCATGCGGGATTGCAGATCATCCGATACGGTGACGGAACGATCGGGAAGAAGATCGGGGCGCATACCGAATAGGGTATCGGGCGGATGTATGTTGCAGGGACATGCTGCAGCATGTCCCTGCAACATACATCGATCTCTACACCTCCGCCAGCATCTTCTCCAGACTCTCTCCCCGTGCCGCTCCGAGCGCCTTGCGCAGGCGTTTGCGCCGGGCCTTCAGTCCTTCACTTCCGATTCCAAGAAGCGTACGGATCTCCCCCGCATTCAGTCCGGACCGGAGCAGGATGCAGAGGCGTTCCTGCGAGCGGATCAGTGTCGGATAGGCTACGCGCAGACGCTGCACAAAGTCGTCCTCGGCATTCCCCAGATAGGCAAGTCGCGACGGCAGTTCGGTCTCTCCCTTGCGGAGCATCGAGAGGAGGGAGTGAATGCCCCCCACACCGAGCGTCTCGCTCAGCGATCCCTGTTTGCGTCCGGCGTTCCCGGCAAGCTCTTCCTTCAGTCGCGTTGTCGCTTCCTCAATGATCCGTCTCTTCTCACCCAGTTCGATCATCGCTCCGGCAAGCTCGTGTTCCAGTCGTTGCCGTTGCTCCCGCTCCTGTTCCACCGACTGTTCCAGCAGGTTCGTTTCGGCCAGGATACGGGCGTAGCGGACCGAACGTTCCCGATTGCTTTCCTGCAGTTCCCGTTCGATCTGCGTCGCCTCCCGTTCCAGTCTCAGGGTTTCGGGGAGATCTCCTCCCCTTTCCCGTAGGGTTGCACGCAGACGAAGGAGCTGGATGTGGAAGGTCTTCTCATCACGCAGATCGGGTTCGATCTCCTGAAGCAGCCGTTCGGCCTCATCTTCACTGTTGCAGTCGATCTTCCAGCGTGCCAGATACAGCCGAAGACGCAACCGGTTCAGGATGGACGAGTTTTCCGAAACGCCGATGGCCCGTTCCAGATAGCGGCAGGCTTCCTCCGGATTCCCTTGCTCTCCGCAGATCGAGGCAATCATGGCGTACGAGGCCATTGCGCCGGTTTGCGAGTTGACGGCATGGTATTTCCGGATACACCACTCCAGAAGTTCCCGTGCCGTTCCGTATTCCTGCTCCATAAACAGCAGGTTGGCCCGTACGGCCCGGATGTGCAGCAGGACCAGGTCGGGATCCTCCGGCAGGTACTCCCGGTCGTAGCCCAGGACTTTCTCCAGGCGATCAAGAAGTTCGTGTCCCCGAACGATCTCCCGCGATTTGATGTAGTGTTCGGCGGCGCTGATGTAGACCCACTTCCCGGTGGCGGCAAGACCGTACTCCTCAAGAATTGCGATGGCGTTCAGGAGCATCTGCAATCCTTCTTCCCGGTGCTCCATGATGTTGTAGAGAATACCGAGTGATTGCAGAACCTTGCAGTGGGTGAGAGGGTCGAACGCCGGATCGCTCCACCGCAACGCCTCCCTGCCCAGCTTCAGGGCGATCGGATACCGCTTCCGCTTCTGTGCTATCGTGGTGCGGAGGGCAAGTGCGGCAATCCTCATCCCCCGCGTGACCGGATCCGGATCCGATGCGGCCAGCTCTTCGCACTTCCGGGCAACATCGTCGGCGCGGTCGAACGCTCCGCGCACTTTGAAGATGCCGGCCAGAACGTACAGAAGATACAGGCGCACCCGTCTCTTCTCCCGGTCGCCCTCATCACCGAGCATCGCAATGCCGGTGTTCAGAACGTTCTCCGCCTCATCGGATTTGTTTGCCAGAAGGTTCAGTTGATTGGCAAGAATAAGCAGGCAGATGCCGAGCTGTGGCGGATCGTCGGCGATCTCTCCCCAGGCGGTCGCCTCGCCGGCCAGTTCGATCACCTTCTCCCTGCTGAACTTCTCCGGCACGTCTCTCCGACCGGATGAAAGAAGGACAAGCATCAGGGCGTCGGCGGTCCACGCAAGGAGTGCGGCAAATTCGATGACGTTGCTTCGCTCCCTTGCGTTCAGGCGTTGCGCCGGTTTGCCCGACGACCGGTTGGCCGCAGAGGTATATCCGTTGCCGGGCCGGATGCCCGCCTTCTCCATGTCGGCCCGCACGGCTTCCACAATGTCGCTCAGAATTTCACCGATATGCGGAGCGTCCGGATCGTGAATCTCCGGAACCCTGTGGCGAAGATATTCCCCGAGACTTTCCGGTACCGGACGGGTTCGGCGTCGCCTTATCAGTTCCCGCAGGCGTTTTGCTGTCAGAACCCGATCCCGATAGGTTTGTGATTCCTGTGTATTCATGCTTGCCGTCCGCTTTGAATCATCATCGATGCGGGGAACGCAATCCCGGAATACAAACTACACCCCTTCGCCGGTTTTCAATAAAATCGTACCCCCCGTATACCCTCGTAAGGTTTGTTCCCTGGTGTCCGGGCCGGTAGCTTTTGTGGTGTGGTCAGCCGTGAGCGGTCAGCCGTGAGCTATCAGCAATGAGCTGTCGGCAGTGGAGTTGAGTTGGGGGGAGAGGAGCTTGAACGATTTGAGTGTGCATCCTCCGATCTTTAACAGGAATAATGAATTGTGATTATGAAACGGATTCTGATTGTTCTTATTCCCTTCCTCTGTTTTACAGTGTTTGATGTCCGGGGGCAGGATCGGGATCTTCGGGCTGAGCGGATCGTCATCGATGATGCCGGGGGAGACGGCGCGACGAACACGATAACGTTGCGGACCCCTTCTTCACTGACACAGAACGTGGTTCTGACGATCCCCGATCCCGGTACCGATTCGGCCGAGCTTCTACTTGTTCCTTCCGGAAGCGGCGGGATGTGGTTGCTCGGCGGCAATTCCGGGACGACCCCGGGTGGAAACTTTGTCGGGACAAGTGATAATACTGCGCTCCATCTGTATGTGAACGGAGGGGCGAACAACAGTCTGATTCTGAACGGGAACGGGAGTCTGCAGCGTGATACGGCAGGGGACATGCGGGGGGAGAATGCGGTCGATCTGCAGATCGAACGACTTCTATCCGCACAGGTTGCCTCGGGCAACTTCTCGGTTATCGGAGGGGGTCAGCGCAATACCGCTTCAAGTCCCAACGCAACCGTATCCGGCGGAAACGGCAATGCCGCGACCGGTGCGGGAGCGTCGATCGGCGGCGGCATCAACAATATGGCCTCCGGAGACGGTGCTGCAGTCGGCGGCGGTCAGGAGAACAATGCTGCGGTAAGCCTGTCGACGATCGGGGGGGGATATCAGAACACGGCGCTCGGTTTCCGCTCGGTGGTTGCCGGGGGACGGAACAATCTGGTCGATGGGCAGAACGCTGCGATCGGCGGCGGGATCGACAACATCGTTCTGGGAAGTCGTGGTGTGGTTGCCGGAGGTGATTCCAACGTCGTGGAGGGGAGTCGCTCGGCAATCGGCGGCGGGATCAAGAACAAGATCTCGAGTGTTCAGAGTGTGATTCCCGGCGGGTCGGGACTGACGATCGACACAACCGCAGACGACAGTTTCGGCTTCCTGGCCAACGGCGGAGCCAATCCCATGACGATCAGCGCATCGGATGTTGCCCTCTTCGGCAATGCCGACCTGTGGCTGGCGAACAACGACGGCATCGCAAGTCGTCTCCTCTTCTACGAACCGGAGACCGGCACTGGAGACTTCCCCAGCGCCACCAACTACACCGCCTTCCGTGCCGGAGCGCAGACGGCCGACCTGGAATACGTCTGGCCGACGGCGGCTCCGACCGCCGGACAGGTCCTGTCGGTCTCCGGCATAACGGCCGGTACCCCCACCGTCATCACGCTCGCCTGGGCAAACGACGCAACCTCCACCACATTCGACGGCGGCGACGTTCCGACATCGCTTGCCGTTCCGGACGACGGAAGTGGAGCGGTCATCGACACCCTGATCGAACGGATCGAGTATCTGGAAAGGGAAGTTCGTGTGTTGAAGGGGGAGAACGGAAACGGTAACGGTAACGGTGGAATCCGGGAATCCCGCAACCCACCCAACAACGCAGACCCCCGGTAGGCGCACGCTGCAGCGTGCGCCACCTACCGAAGCGTCCGCCTGTTCTTACCACCGCCGGGTCGTCCGAAAACGACCCGGCGTATCCTGTCGATAAATGTTCATGCCCCCGGATTCGGCGCAGCCGTCCCCACAAAGATCACCAGTCCGTCCCCACCCGGATTCTGCTCTACAAAGTCGACATAGGCCGACGGCTTCCAGTTGTTGATCGCCCAGAGATTCCCCACACGGTCTATCACCGTCCCGGTCAGGCGACTCAGGGGCTGGTAGGAGTCCGAGCCGTTACTGCCGTAGAGACCGTAGCCGTTTGCCAGGGTGACCGGTGAGCCTCCGGTCGGAAGGGTCATGATGCCGGCGGCGGTATCGTCTCCGTTGCGGAAGACCGTCACGCCGAACGTCCCCTGCACATCCTTCTCCCCATTGACGGGATCTTCTTCGTGCAGAGGAAAGAAGTTTGCGGCGTACATCGTCCCGTCGTTATCGAAGCCGATTCCCCAGGGCGAGCCGATCATATCCTTGATCGGATCCAGAGGGTTCAGATCGTTGTCGAACTTCAGCAGCTCTGCGGACTTCACAGCAGCCACAAAGACTTCTCCGGCATCGTTCACATTGATCTGTCGCAGTGCGATATAGTCATCCGCCGTCCAGTCGGTGATATGTTCCAGATAAGGACGTTTCGGATCACCGGTGTTGATCCGGAACTTGTAGATGCTCGACGGAATCTTGTTTCCGTCCGGATCTTTCCCCCCCGCATTCACCACAAAGGCATTCCCCTGTTTGTCGAAGGCCATATCGAACGGACAGTTGTACGGACTTCTCTTCTCACCGAAATCGTGGGCAAGGATCTCGTGCGGTTCCGGTGCGCGCGATCCGTCGAAGTTCAGGTAGACGACGATGGCGCTGTCGAGGTCCGGATAGTCGTAGATCGTTTCGTTCGATGGGGCCATCGGTTGCTGCGTCCCCCAGGAGGTGATCCAGAGATTCCCCTGATCGTCGTACATCATTCCCTGCACCCTGCTGAGTCCGGCGAGATATCCTTCCGACGGACTGAGAACCGTTCCGTCACGTGCGATCACCGAGATGCTGCCGTGCTGCGGGTTGTACTGCTTCGGTCCCCACCCGTAATTGCCGAGGGCGATCTGTGTCCCGTCTGCATTGGCCGCCACGCCGAAACCTCCGCCGAGCAGACCGCCACCGAAGACCGGCGAGAAGTCGGCCGGCGAACCGTCCGGGTTCAGGACCACGCAGAAGGTGCTGGAGTTCGGCGTCCCCTGCGTCGTGTTGTTGGTCACCCAGAGCCGGTCGTTCTCGTCG
>CBFGQN010000197.1:0-7215 GCA_965650895.1 uncultured Ignavibacteria bacterium
CCTCGATAATTCCTTCGACGACGTTCCATCGCTCGTGCGTCGGGTGATGGTAGAAGATCAGCGACTCGCCGTTATGGAACTTCCGGTCGATCACCTCGCGATAATAGTCAATCATCCTCTGATCGGAGATGCCGACGCGGGCCAGGTTGCCGACCGAGATCGGATGGATCGGGACCTGCAATGCACGGTAGAAATCCGTGTTGACACGGCGGCGGAGCGGGAGGATCGGATAAAATGGGAAGGCATCGCAAGCGAGCGTGAATTCCGAAGAATAGAGGAAGCCTTCCTCGTCGATCACCTCGGCCAGATTGTGATGCCAGAGTCCGGTCGGCGCGGCATACCCGACCGCCGACAGACCGACCTCCCTCAGCGCCCGACGCGCATCGGCGATGTTCCGCCGGTTCCGTTCCTTGTCCGGAAACGTCCGGTGCCGGGCACAGTGCAGAGCGATCTCCTGCCCTTCAAATTCCGCAAACCGCGCAAGCCGCCCCGCATGCCCTTCGGTGTGAAGGAACCAGGTCATCGGTGCGGATGTGGAGCGGGCAAGATCGTAGAGGGAGTTGATCTGGTCAATGCTCCCGTAGTCACTGTCGACGCGGAAGCAAAAGATGTTCTCCGCGTCGTCCGGGAACCGGCGTTTGCGAAGAAGGGGGAGGCCCTGTTCGGCAAAGAGATGAAGAAAAATTCTGTCGAGCAGCAGACCGATCTCCCCTTTGCTCAGTCGGGAGACGCGCTCGGCCGGATGTCTCGCGTCAACTCCGGGAAAACGTTTCATCCGGAAGCGATGGTCCTCCATCATCGGACCGGGGTCCACACCGAGAGAGGCGATGATCCCCTTGCCCAGCGGAACGAAACCGAGCAGTCCCTCCACATCAGAGGCTTGTCGCGGAGAAGCGCCTCTCCCCTCGAGATCGAGTAGCGGGAGTCCCGAGAAAAGAGGATCCGACTGATCGGGAAAGAGGCTGGAGACCCACCGGCGCCGGATCGTTTCCGGGGCAACGCGGGGAAGGAACCGGCCGATATCGAGCAGTGCTCCGCCGGAGCGGACAAATCCTTCCACCGCTTCGCATTCCTCTCTCCAGAGGGGACGATTGACGATCACCACAGCAAGCTGCTCGACCGTCAGATCTTTCATGTTATGAAGGGGACGCCGGGGAACGCCGGTCCACTCCAGCAACATCTCCCAGCCGGGCGTCCAGTCCAGCAACCCAATTGTCAGCGAACGGTTCATTGCCGGAGAAGATACTTCGGTCGGATGAACGTGCAAAGGTAGAAGTCATGGGAAGAATCGGCGAAGGAGAAAGAAAAAGGGAAGCCTCCCTCTCCCGTCGGTTTCCGACCGACAGGAGAGAGAGGCTTCCGGCACACGCCTTCGTTTGACAAGGCTACTGAGCGATCACAATCGGCGAGACGTACTCGACATCCCCCGAGACCATCCGGATGTAGTAGAGACCGGATGAAAGCTTCGAGGCGTCGAAGCCGACGCGGTAGAGACCGGGCTGCTGATACTGATCGACGAGCGTGGCGATCTGATTGCCGACGCCGTCGAAGAGCAGGAGCTTCGTCTCTCCGTCCAGACCGAGTCCGTACTCGATCTCGGCCGTTCCTCCGGCCACCGGGTTCGGCAGTGCCGTCGGCGGCACGTACTTGGCCGAGGTCAGTTCGATCAGACGGAGGTTCAGTCCGCAGAGAGGATTCACATCGATCTGTGCATCGGCAACATCGGTGATCTGCGCACACTGCGCACCGTCGGTAAACTGCACGTCGACGTTCACCGAGCGTTTCAGGTTCGTGTTGAAGACCACACCGAACGGTACGCTGAAGAGGTCACCCGATCCGACAAGCGGAGAGGGGGCTTCGACGTTGAAGACCAGTTTGCCCCGCGTCGTCGATCCGTCGAACGCGATGGTTGTTCCCGGCGGATGGATCAGCGGGTTCAGCGTGATCTGCGCGATACTCGTCGGCTCGAACAGATCGGCCGGATCGTAGGTCAACGTCACCTGATAGGAGGTTGCCCCTGTCGGATCCAGCAGATCGTTCACCCGTACCGTTGCGGTCACCTCCTCACCCAGCACCGCCTGTTTCCCCTCGTCGAACGTGCCGACCATTACCAGCTCGCCGGTGATGTCGAACTGGCGTCCGGAACCGGTCAGTTCCAGATCGACGGTCGGGTTCAGCGGATCGTCACTCTCGATCGAAAGCGTCGCGGTCCGTGGTCCGTTCGTTCCTGTCGGCGTAAAGAGAATCGCCACCGTCTCGCTCCCCCCGGCCGGAAGCGTCAGCGGAAGGGTCGGTCCGTTCAGAATCGTGAACTCGTTATTCGGATCATTGATCGTCAGACCGGAAATGTTCAGTGTCACCGGTCCCGTGCTCTCGATTGTGGCATAGAGCGTATCGCTATCACCCAGACAGAGGTCGGCACCCGGCGTCACCGTCGCCACGATGCCTGCATTCTGCGTGATGCCCCGTCCGGTCCAGCGGGAGATGGTATCGACGCCGTCGCGCGTCCGGGCAAGCAGCGAGGCGGTACGATTCCCGGCCATGGCCGCCGAGAAGTAGGCGGTGACCGTGATCGACTCGTTCTGATTCGGAATCAGGACGATCGGGAAGGTTGTTCCCGTCGGCAGTTCGTAGCGGAAGTCGTCTTTTCCTGCACCATCGTTGTCGGTCACGAAATCAAATCCGTCGATCCAGACCGTGTCCCGCCAGTCGCCGTCCGGCCACGAACCACTCAGCGTGAAGTCGACCGTCTGCGAGACTTCCGGATCTCCCACGATCATCGGAGCGAACGTCAGGTCATTCGTCGCCAGACCGGGGACGACGCCGATGCCGGTGAGGACGGTAAAGACGTTGGTGTCCTTCGTTTCATCACTTTCTGCAGTATTAAAGTATGCTTTCATCTGACGCTCGCCGACGGCTTTCGGCGAGAAGGAGACAGTGACCGGTATTCTTCCTCCATTCGCCGGGACGTTGATGTTCTGGATATTCAATTCATCATCGACATCAAAATCGTTAATGTCTCCGACTTTACCGTTGGTTCCAATGGCGGTATTCAATCCGAAAATTTTCGCATCGGCCGTGCCCTGATTCTCGATATAGACTGTCGCGAAGTACTTGCCGGTTCCGACACGCTTTCTAGGCCAGTCATATGAAGTGGCATAGAGAGTTGCGTCGATGCCCAGGCCTTCAATGATACCAACCGGGTCATTTTCCGGATTATCCGGAGCCAAGTGCTCAAAGACGACCGAATCCTTGTAAGAGATTTCTGCAGTTGGGGAGAAATACACACGCAGTTGCCGCGACTGACCCGCTTTCAATTCCAGCGGGAATGCAGGCAGGTTGTTAGGCAAGGTAAAGACCGGGTCACCAGGCCCTGTCCCGCCGGTAATAACAAGCGTGCCGGTACCGGCATTACGAATCTCAAGATCCTTCTGAGCCGGTGAGGGAAGATTGATGACGCGAGGCCCGAAATTCCAGTCAGTCACCTTGATAATCGGCTGTACTGTCTCAGCCCGTACCTGAACCAGAAAAGTGGTATCGCATTCATCAGCATAACCGACCGAGTCAAGAAAGACACCCGTTCTGGTTCCATTGAATCGAATAATCGCATCCTGTTTCGCTCCCGGTTCCAGAGTAAATCCACCCGAAGGAGAAATAATGGAGAATCCTTGCGCACCACTTTGCAGCAGTATTTGCCGGATATCAACCTGGCGACTACCGTTATTGGTAATCGTCACAGGCAGATCAGCCTGTCCTCCCAACAGGATCTCCCCGAAGTCCTGCAAACTCGGCGTCATCGAGATATTCCGGGCGTAGTACCGCACGGTATCGGTAGAGATGTTCCCGGCCATATCGCTTGCAACAATAATGGCAATCCCGTCCTGCTTCGGATTCTTCACTTGCAATGTGAATGTGGTAGCCCGGCTGATACTCGGCTCGAACGGTTGGACCTCGATGGCGTAGTTAAGACTACCGTCGCCCAGACGAACCGAAGAGAGATTTGATCTGACCGTCACATCATCCGGCAGATCGTTCACCCGTCCGCTCACCGAACCGTCGCACTCCAACGTCCACTCAATGTCGGGAGGAACGACGTCCGGTATCACCAGGTTCGCCGTCGCAACCGAAAGGGGATAGCCGTAGGAATCGAAGTTATTGCCGGCATAGAGGTAGGCCGCCAGAGGGCCGGTGCTGCGCAGTTTCCAGGCGCCGTTTGTGATCGAGACGTTCAGTGCCGTGTACTTCTTCCCCTGAATGGGAGTCGGGAAACTGTACGGATTGCTGGTAAAGGCTGTCGGCACCGGTCGCCAGTCTTCGGTGCCGGCTTTGGCGATCTCGGCATTGGCGATTGCTGCGGAGTCTCCGATAATATTCACGTAGTTCTGCGGGAACTCCTCGGCCGGCGGGGTAGCGAAGATAAATTCCTCCTGATACTGTTCCACCGGCGTCAGGATGATGTAGAACGGATCGCTCCCCCCGGCGTTATCGTAGAGCTGTCCGTTGTTGTACTGGACAACGAAAATGCGTTTGTTCGAACTGAACTCCATCGGACGGCGAACATCCTCGCGGAACTCGATCCATCCGTCTCCCCTCAGTCCTCCCACTGCATTGAGTCTGGCGATCCTTGTGCCGTTCACATAGATATCGGCCCCCGGCTCTCCGGTAAAGATCCGGTAAGTATCCCCTTTGGTCCGGTTCTGAAACGGGACGGCATGGTAGAACGTACCCCAGGATTCCACCGGCGTCATCATCTCCACCAGATGGTCGCAGGCGGGATACAAAAAGTCCGGAAGATACGTGCAGTTCTGTCCGGCAATGACGGCAATCGGCTTATTGGAAATCAGATGTGAACCGGAGAGATCCCCCGTGTTCCCGACCGACATTGCCGAGAAGACATCGCCTTTCTTCATGCTGACCGAGAAGCGCTGTCCTTCGGTATGATTGGGTGTGTTGGTCGGATGAACGATGGTGACGGTGGTGCCGTCGTGCGGAGCAACAATCATGTACTGCGACGGCAGACTCTGTCCGGCTCCCTCAACCGAAGCGGCACTTGCAATGATATACTCCTTCCCGAGTGCATTGACAGGCAATGCCAGGAAGCCGTCGCTCGTGTAATCGGTCCGGTTCATGCCGTAGACGACAATCGGATCGCTGGCCACCAGACGCATGGCCTTTCCGGGATAGACCTGGTCATCCGGCTCCGGCGAACTGTCGTCCCGCACAAAGATCTGTCCTTCAATGTTGGAGAGCTCCACGGTCACAATGTCGTTGGGAACAGTCGTGATGCTCTGCTTGAACTGGCCCAGCACATAGATATCGACTTTGGCCGCAACGCCCGAACTGATGTAGAGCTGAATGTATTTTCTTCCCCCGGCAATCTCCCAGTTAGCCGGGAACGCCAGGTAGAACTCCGTCCCGATGTTATTCGGTCCGAACGGTACCGGGAAGTTCGGCGACTTGAACGGTCCCTCCCCATCCTGGGCAACGAGCGGGACCGTGCCGAGGAGCAGAAGAAGAAGGGTTGAGAAAATGCGAGTACGTAATAAGTAGAGCATGTGCGTTCCGTATGGCTATTGCTGTCTCTGTTCTGCTTCGTATCAAAATATCAAAAGTCGAGGGGATAGCACGACGAATTATCGCGGGTGAGCGTGCATGATGTTGAAGGGAGGGGTTCAGGGGATACGACTCCGGAAGTGTCGAAACCGTTACAGAATCGGCCGCAAACGGAGACCCGGAATCGGGACGGACAAATACGAATCAGAGAAATTTGTCTTCCGACACCTTCTCCTCTTCGCCGCCGACCAGAAGGCCGTCCTCGATCGTCAGAGCCCGGTCGGCCTTCCCGGCCAGACCCCGGTTGTGCGTGACGATGATGAACGTCCGTCCCTCCTTCCGACTCAGATTCCAGAGAAGATCGTGCAGACGCTCCCCCGTCTCGGAGTCCAGATTTCCGGAGGGCTCATCGGCCAGAACCAGCGTCGGCTGCGGGATCAGGGCCCGCGCCACGGCCACCCGCTGCTGTTCGCCGCCGGAGAGCTCTCCCGGCTTGTGGTCGGCCCGGTCGGCAAGGCCGACCAGATCCAGATATTCGCGGGCCGACTTCAACGCTTCCTTCATTCCGGTCCCCCGGATCAGCAACGGCATCGCAGCGTTCTCGGCGGCGGTGAACTCCGGAAGGAGATGATGGAACTGGAACACGAAACCGACATGCCGGTTACGGAACGGAGCCAGCGCGGTCGGCGTCATCCGGTCCAGCCGCTCTCCGGCCACCTCCACTTCACCTCCGGTCACCGTATCGAGTCCTCCGATCACGTGAAGAAGCGTACTCTTACCCGCCCCGGAACGACCGACGACGGCGATGACCTCTCCACGCATCACGTCGAGCGTAACCCCCCGCAACACTTGGAGGACCTTCCCCTCCAGATGATAGTCCTTCGTCACGTTCCGGAGCCGGACAATCGGTCCGGAACCGTTCTGATCTGCCGGTGTAGTCATGGGAAACTGGTCGTCAATCGGAATTATCGTTCAGTATGCCGAAGCGGATAAGGAATATAGGGATGTTCGCCATTCATTCGGGTCTTCGCAAACCGGATCTGTTGTACGGCAAAGAGTATCGGCGAACGGGAAGATTCATTGCGGCGGTTCCCACATTGTTTCAGCCGCTTCCAGATAATACCGTGCGAGCACCCTGAGTCGCTGCCGTTTCGGCAACTGCGCCAGAAGTCGCGGGAGCATCAGCGCAGCCCGGATCTCTCCCGTTGTCGAGCCGTCGAACACGCGATCTCCCGACGACGACACGCTGTCCAGTATCTCCGCAAAAGCTTCAGCCCCTACCATCAATTCGAAGTAGTAGGCGGGTTCACCTTCGACATCGACAAGCGGTACACGGAGAGCTCCGTCGATATCACACCAGAGCTCCACCTGTGCGGCGAAGTTCTTCCACGGAAGATCGGATCCGCTTTTCAGCTTTGCTTCAAGACACATGAACATCTCATCCACCTCCTGATCGGTCAGGCTGTTGACGGTCGGATGAAGATCAAGTAAGGCGGGGAGCGCGGCAAGCCGCCCCAGACAAGGCTGGAGTGAGGAATCGGCATTGGCGTAGACTCCGAGGATCATCCGGTTCCCGAATTGCTTGCGAAGTTTATGGAGTTCGTTCCGGACCGGCGCATCCTTTCCGGCCCCGTTCTCCTCTCCCTCCTGCTGTTTGCTCCC
>CBFGQN010000198.1:0-7208 GCA_965650895.1 uncultured Ignavibacteria bacterium
GTTCGTAGATTTCCCCTTGTAGCATCAGGGCCCGCGTCTTCAGGCCGTCCGGAGCGGAGGAGATGGTGATCTCCCCGCAGTCATCGGCGAGTTCGCCGAACCGTTCCTCCACCAGTTCGATCTTTCCGAGCGTCGCCGCCTGCAACGCGTCGTGTGCCCGAACCGCGCGGCACTCCCAGGCGAGGCTTGTGTCGTTCATATCTTCCCGCGCCTTCCAGTAGAGCGTGTCCAGTTTCGGGTCTTCGCGCGGATAGTAGATCCAGTGGGCGTCGTTCCACCATTCATCCACCGCACACGTGGTCCCGGTCGTCGAACAGGAGTCGTGCGAGAGGACCGTATCGCATTCCGGCGGGATCGTGTCGGCGGTGTTGATCGGCCCTCCCATCGGCGTTACATTAAATGTTCTGACCAGATGCCCGGTCCCGGGATCGCGGAATTTGTTGAAGCTGACGTCGACCACCCGGGGAATTTCCGAATAGAGATGATAGAGGCTCTTCTGCGCCATGTCGTTGTATCCGCAGACGATCATCGCCCGGGCGTCCCCCACCCCCAGATGAATGTCCGCCCCGGACGTTCCGCTCCAGGGGAGGAAGAACGTGTTCCGTCCGGAGAGTTCGTAGAATCCTCCTCCCGGCGTTGGCTCGGTATTCATATAGACCCAATTATTGGTGACTTTCACTCCCCGGTCGAATCGTTGGAACCGATTTCCTCGCAACCGTTGCGGTGCTCCTGACCAGGCGCGCCACGCTTGCAGGACGGAATCATACCGGTTGTCGAATGCCCACCCCTGTTTCCCCCCGGTCTCGGACGTCCCGACCGAGACCTCCCGGAACGTGTTGTTGCAGAGGAAGGGGGCGGATCCGGTGTTGAAGATGCCGATGTCGCAGGAGTCGAATGTGGAGTTGGTCACCTTCACCACGCCGCTCTGCTCGGTCACGATGCCGGAGGCCAGTTTGTTGAAAGAGCAACTGTCGAACTGAATCCAGACCCCGACCCCTTTGAACCGGGTTCCCGCGACGCTGTACGGATTCTCATTGAGCGTCTTCTCGATCTTTCCTCCCTCGTCGAAGAAGGCGCACTTCTCGATCACCGAGGCGTTGATCGCCAGCGTCCGGTTCAGCCAGGTGAAGAAGCTGATGCCGGAGGAAGTAGAGGGAGGGAGGTAGATCTTCTCGATCAGCACCCCGTCTCCGAAGAGATCGCGGTGGGCCGAGAAGGTGCTCTGCCGCACCGGCGAGAGGACGGCGTTTACCACCTTGATCCCGACGTTGCTGACATCGGCGAACTCTACGGAGCCGAGCGCAAGGGGGACCGTGGTGTCCCCCACATCTCCCCGGATCAGAACGGCGGAGCGTTGCGTCACCGAATCGCAGACCGGTTTGCAGCAGGGGGCCGCCTCGCCGATCAGCCGCACCCTTCTCCCGGCCGTCCCGTTCAGGGAGAACGTCCCCTCGCAGAGATTTGCACCCGGCTCTGTCAGGGAGACGAGACTTCCCGGCTGGAACGCGGCGACGCCCCCCTTCTCGACCGTGAATCGCTTCAGGCGGAGCATGGCTCCGCTGTCGACCAGAAACGTCCCTCCGTTTTTCACCACCACTTCGCAGTCGATTTCGACCCGGGCATCCTTTTCGACAATCAGGGTGGAGGCGGAATCGACGACAAGTCGCTTCCCGTTTGATGACCTGACTATCGATCCGAATTTCATCCGAAGCGTCCCCCCGTCAACAACCGAGACGTCCCGGTTCCCCGCCATCTCGACGACGCTCCCCGGGTACATCACCGCCGTTCCCCGGTTCAGGTTCAGAATGCCGTAGTTTGTCAGCCTGACCCTGCCGAAGAGTTCGGCTGTCAGCCAGTTCCCGGCCACCGCAACGCAGCCGGTGGATTGCGGGTCGGAGCCGTTGATCGTCAGGTTTCCCACCCGGACGTTCCCCACCACCTCCACATCATTCAGATAGCCGTTGATCAGAATCTTCCCGTTCCCCAATGCCTTGATCGTGTTGTTTCCGAGCGGGGCGTCGGTTGTCACGATGCCGTCGATTGCGGCGATCAGGCTGTCCGGCACCACCAGCACCGTCCCCGTCCCGTTGATCTTCGTCACCCCCTGATTCAGATGGGTCGGGTCTCCTCCCGGCATCGCCACCCCTCCGGAGTCGAGAACGGCAACGCCCGAATCGCGCCGGCCTCCGAACAGGATCAACCGCATCCGGTTCTCGTTCATGCTGGTTGTGTCGTCAATCGAGAGCGTATCCGAGGTTGTGTAGAGATAGTCCGCTTTGCGCGGAATGGCGTGGGCCACCGCTCGGTAGACGTTCGCCCGACCGAACCCGATCCGCTGCGCCCAGGAGCGTTTCAGCGGGTCGTTCGTCTGTTTGACGTACTGGAATTGGTAGGGGGTGCTGTCGGGAAACGTTCGTGAAAATGTTGTCGGAACACTTTCATGTGTCCAGAGACCATTCTCCCGCCGCCACCAGTATTCTGTCATCCAGACTTTTGTGGGAATGTTGTCGAAGTCGTTGACCTTGTCGGCGGTAAAGGTCAGAATGTTCAGGGCACGGCGTTGCAGTGCCGGACCGTTATCGATCTTTCCGTCGTCGTTCGTGTCGAGGTCAACGCCCAGATACCTGTTGACCGAGGTCATCAGCCCGATGATCCCGGCCACCTGCGGCGAGGCGTTCGAGGTGCCGATGTGGTTCGGTTCGTATTTCCGGTCGTTTTTCGACCGTTCCTTGAAGCAATCGGCCTGCTGATTCTGCGGGAGCGATTCACAGTCGAGACTGTCCCGCCCGTTGATCGCCCCCAACACTCCGACCGGCACGGTAATGTCCATGAACGCCCGTTCCTTTGCTTCACGTCGAAGACTGTCGTTCGAGTTTGTGCTGAACTTCTCGATGCCGGGGGAAAAGTTGAAGTCCGGTACGAATTGCTCCAGCGAGCCGTTCCAGTTCAGCCCGGTCGGGTCGTTCCACGTGTTCGAGTCGTTCGGATTCGTCTCTTCCCACAGAACACAACGCTCGCTGACGAACTCCCCATCATATGTCCCCCCGACACTGATCACTTCATAATCTTTCTCCGGATCGGCGGGATCAGTCCAGGCGAGCGCGGCCGGATAAATTCTGGACGGAAGCATTTCCTTCCGTCCTTCTCTCGTGGCGGTGTCGAACTCTACCATCCATTCCTCTCCCCAGTGCGTGTCATCCCGGTTGTTCGCACTGGCTGAGACGACAATTACGCCGGAATCGATAGCAGTCTTGTAGTTGTCAACAGGAAAGTAATTCCGGCCCTTGTGTCCGAGACTGATGTTCAGAACGGCTGGTCGACGCAGGATATTATTTGCCTCCAAGTCCGTATCCAGGGAGCCGATCTTATGACCTGAACTTACGCCAACTCCACTACAATCCGGGCATGTTCCGATCATTCCTCCACCGGGAGAAGCTCCATCGTTGTTCCCTCGGGCAATCGCATGAGAAAGGATGCCAAATCCATGACCGAAACCTATTTTTTGCGAATAAGTTGACCCGTCTCCTTTTAATGTAGAGTCTATTACGATAAAGTTCCCCGTTCCAGTCGGTGTTGTCTTCGCAATCATATCGGGATGGTAGACATTCAGGTCGGGACTCCACTCGTCATGGGCGGCGACAACGATTTCCGGTCGTCCCATCGTAATCATCCAGGCCATCGGGGAGAGCATCCGGAAGTGCTCCCACTGCCATCCAAGTTCATGAAAGTTCCGCGGCCAGAACCAACTGTCGGAATTCTTCGGCTGAATTTTGTCGAGGGATAATCCCGGGATCAGCGTGCTGTCGTTCGGAATCTGTGTCCGGCTCACATGGGCGTTCAGCAGCATTAGGAATGCCACGGTAAGGAGGAGGTTTGGTTGTTTCATGGTCTCACCTCACAATCAGTGTGGTGAGGGAGGAACCGTAGCGAACGAAGTAGGCTCCGGCTGAAAGCGCCGAGAGGTCGAGTCGTGTGTGTTGTGGCGGTTGTTGAACAGGCGTTTGCAGTACTGTTCTGCCGAGGGCATCGTGAACTATTAGAGGACTTGTTGTGGAAAACTTTTTGCTCTCGAATGCTACATCTACGCTTCCTCCAGCCGGATTCGGGATCAGGAAGAAGGTTTCGGACTCCGCTTCCTCCATCACATCAACCGGTACGGCATCGATCAGTATGATGAGACGCTGGATGTAGCCTCCAGAGGCGTTTGGTATTGCATTGATGGCGTCGCTTGCAGAATCAATGTTGACATAGCTGTCAAAGCGAAGATCAAACATCTGACTAATCTCACCTAATGTGTCAGCAGGCCAACGCTTCCGCAGAATAAAGGTTCCAAACCTTTCCTCTAAATCTTCAAGTCCCTCTCGGATACTTGAAAAGTCTGTTCCAACTACTTCCCAAGTTGTATCGATAACCGTACCGTTTGGATACCACGGCAGATCAACGGCTTGTGTATCAAAAGTGACATCAAACCATTGCCTCGCATACAATTGATCGTATGTCGGCGAATCCCAACACGTATCGACGGCAACCGAATCGGGGTTCTGTTGCGCATCGGGAGGGCCGAAGATCTTCGCACAGGGGGGAAGCCCCTGTGTGTTGAGTTGTGCGGTTGTCAGAAGGAGACCTGCTGTGAAGAGCAGGAGAGGAAGAAATTTTTTCATGGTAGCCACCCCATAGTGGAAGGTTGTTCGAATGCACAAGGTATTCTATCAGAACATCTTGTGCAAGACACTTATCTGAGAATATAACGTTGGGGACTATATGCGTCCAAATGTTTTTTCCTTCACGGATAGCTTCCTGCAATGGAAGCACAAGAGGAACCATCTCCGGCAGTTGTACTGGGAGGAATTCTCAGGGAGAAACGGTTGCAGAAGGGACTCTCCCAACGTGATCTGGCTGCGCTGACCGATCTTGAGCGGAGTACAATTGCCTACATCGAACGGGGCGCGCGTCAGCCTTCCTTGAGTACCCTCCTCGAACTATGTCGGGCTCTCGGCCTCTTCCCCTCGGATCTGTTGCATGAACTGGAAGAGAAGATTGAGTTCGAAAAGCAGATCAGAACTGTCAAGTAGTGTCGGGAACCTCAAGAGGGATCTTTATTTCCTGCAAGATCTGTGCTTGCCTTCCTTTGTTGCACCTCTTCCCCCCGTTGTTCTCTCCACGTTCCGTAAATTTCTTCCTGCAAATTATGGGTAGGAAGTCTGAAACGATCGATTCATTTGTGGAATCGGTGCGCCGCTTCATGCGTTTGCATGAAATGGCGCACGGAGGCGAGGCCGTTCTGCTGGCCGTCAGCGGAGGCGTCGATTCGGTGGTGATGCTTGAGGTGATCGCGCGTCTGTCCGCACATCTCGGCTTCTCCTTCGGCGTTGCCCATTTCGACCATGGATTACGCGATTCCTCCGCAACCGATGCCGATTTTGTCCGCGAGCTTGCCGCCCGTTATCGGGTGAAAGGGTTTGTCGCCACGGGTGACGTGCGTCGCATTGCCGACGAGGAGGGGCGTTCTCTGGAGGAGACGGCCCGCCGCGAACGTTATGCCTTTCTCGAACGTATCGCCCGACGCCACCGCTACGATACGGTGATGACCGGTCACAGCGCCGACGACAATGCCGAAACCCTTCTGATGAATCTCCTGCGGGGGAGTGGCGTAACCGGTCTGGCCGGTATCCCTCCCACACGCCGACTTGCCGGGAACATGATCGTCGCCCGTCCGTTGCTTGGAGAAAAGCGCTCGGATATTGAAGAGTTTGCCGTTCGGACCGGATTGAAGTGGCGTGAGGACGAGACGAATCAATCGGGAGAGTTTACACGTAACCGTGTCCGCCGTGAATTGATGCCTCTGCTGGGAACGTTCAATCCGAACGTTGTGGAGACGTTGAACACGACCGCCGGACTGATGCGGGACTTCGATCGCTATCTTTCCGGTGCGGTCGAAACGGCTGTTCGAGTGGCCCTGACGGGAGACCCGATTCCGGGAGAGCGGATCGCGCTCGACGTCCGGCAACTGCGTCACTTGCAGCCGGCGGTGCGGGGGGAGGTGATCCAGCGGGTGATGTGTGAGACGTTCGATATCCCCCCGATTTCCCATGCGGCGGTGGAGCGGGGGCTGGATCTGATCTGGAAGGAGACCGGTGCCCGGGCAAGCCTCGGAGGCCGGTTCGAGGCGTTGCGGGATCGTGAGGAGATCGTGCTGCTGAAGAATCCTCCCCTTGTCCGGGATGTGGACAAGACGTTCCGGATCGGCGAGACCGTGGAAGTGGCCGATGTGATGCTGAAGACGACATTCTTTGATAACGGCAAACCGAAGTTCGGGGCCAATAGCAAGGTAGAATATATCGAGGCCGACAAGTTGCCGGAAAAGCTGACGATCCGTTCGTGGCGCGAGGGGGATCGGTTCTATCCGCTCGGGATGAAAGGAGAGAAAAAACTGAGCGACTTCCTGATCGACCAGAAAGTGCCGCTCGACCGGAAGCGCCAGGTGATGGTGGTGACCGACGGAAAAAGCATTATCTGGGTCTGCGGTATGCGGATCGATGAACGGTTCAAGGTCAGAGCGGAGACGAAACGGATTCTGAAGATGGAACTGCAACCCCTATGAGTCGGTTCTATTCTCCGGAAGAGATAGTGCTGAAGGGAAAACGATTCGTTCCTCTCCTTCCCTTCGAACAAATCGGGTCTGCGGTTGACAGGATTGCTTCCGAACTTGAGGAAGATTTCAGACGGGATGCCGGAGAACTTCCTCCCCTGATGGTCTGTGTGTTGAAAGGAGCGATTCCCTTCTTCGCCGATCTTGTCTGCCGACTCCACCACCCGGTTCATCTCGACTTTGTCCGGGCTTCCAGTTATGGTGATCGGATGGTCTCCTCCGACTCACTTACTTTTACGGCGGAGCCGGGCACTGAAATCGCCGGGCGGAACGTCATCGTCGTCGAGGATATTATCGACACCGGCAGGACCGCTTCGGTACTTCGCCGGTATTTTCACAGAAAGGGGGCTGCCTCGGTGAAGGTTGCCGCCCTTCTCTATAAACCCGAGGCCGCCGACTCGAACGAGCAGCCCGACTACGTCGGCTTCGAGATTCCGAATCGGTTTGTCGTCGGTTACGGACTTGACTATGGCGAGGAGGGGAGAAACCTTGCGGGGATCTATGTGCTGGATGAGGATGGTGAATAGGTTGAGAGAAAGAGGAGAACCGGCCGGATGGA
>CBFGQN010000199.1:0-7160 GCA_965650895.1 uncultured Ignavibacteria bacterium
TAGGGGGTGAAGCGGAAGATGACGAAGAAGAGGACGACGGCAATTCCGAGATTGACCGCCTCGGTGACGAACCAGTCGAGATTGATGACCGGAATCGACTCGGCGATCCTGTCGTTGATCGAGGTGAGCACTTGCAGGAGGGGACCGACCAGAATCGAGATGAAGACGAGAAGTCCGATCAGAAAGATCGTCAGCACATCGTAGAGCTTGTAGATCAGGAAGAACTTCTCCTCGCGGCAGCGCATGATGTTGTTGACCCCGACACGAATCGAGGAGGCCAGGGCCGAACTTGTCCAGAGGAGACCGAAGAGGCCGAGCACACCGGCGATGCCGCGGTTCTCGACAAGCGAACTGACCTGCGAGCGGATCAACTCGACGATCTGTTCCTGCGAACCCGAGGAGACCAGAAGCCGGTCGAGATAGGTCTTCAGTTGAAAGGCGACCTGATCCGGATCGAGGACGTAGCCGAGAACGAACAGGAGAATCAGGATCGTCGGGACCAGGGCGATGGCGATGTTGAAGGCGATGCCGGCGGCCAGCAGAAAGATGTGATCTCTGTCCGACCGCAGGGCGATCTGCCAGATATTTCTCCAGACCCAGACAAACCAGTCGCGAACCGTTCGCGCCCCTTCGGCAATCGGTTCTCCCAGAATCGAAAAGTTCGGCAGTGTTTTGTCGAGGAGTTGTTTCAGCATACCGTCGGCGCTATTCGCCGCATACTAAGAAAAACGTCCGACATCGCACGTTGCGATCCCGGACGTTCAACAATTCATTATGCCGGAACGCTCCCGTGAATTGCGGGAGCAACGGTTCTTCCGGTCACTACTTCGTCAGATCGATAACCTTGGCCCCTTTCGGTGCCGAGAAGGTGAAGCGGGAGGAGGAGATCGTATTGTTGTAGGTGGCGCTGGTGATCGTCAGCGTCATCGTTCCCATTGACGGACTGGTGACCGTGATCTTCCGGAAACGATAGGTGCTCTTGTCGATGTAGAGCGTGGCGCTGGAAATATCCCCCACCCGATTCGATCCGCTTGCGCTGCACTGCACAATCCAGCAACTCTTTCCGTTGACCGTCGTGCTTCCGTTGAGTGTGCTGGAGTAATCACCGGGGAAGGATTGCAGAATATCTTTCGGCGTTACCTGGCCGTCGCTTGCCGCCTTGTTGATCACCACCTGATTCCGGGCCTCGACATACGTCCAGGTCTTCGTCCCGTTGCTGACCACCGTCTGTGCCGGGAGCGTCAGCCGGAACTTGTTTCCGCTCGCATATTCCAGTGTTCCCGTGACGTCATCTCCCGATCCGCTCTGCGTGAACGTGATCTTTGCCGAGGTCGTCTTGTCGTACAGTTCCTTTGTTTTCTTGACGATGGCGTCGACATCGTCTTCAAGGACGTGGGCCTGGAGGGCAGGGGCGACCAGAAGGGCAAAAGCGATAAGCGTGAGTGTTCTGTGCATGATTCGTTCCATCAATAAATCCTGGTAGTTCCGTTTGCATCGCGCCTTTGTCCGGCAAGGGGCGGATGTGTTTAAAAGGAGACGCGGTTCGATTTCAGGTGATGATTTTCGAGTGACGATTTTCGATTGTCGAATGCGGTTCAATTCCGAGCGTCGAACCGGAAATGATGAACCTGGAATTTCGAGTGACGATTTTCGATTGTCGAATGCGGGATGACTTCGAATGACGGCTTTCAATATTGCCCTGCAACAACCCCATGCGAAAATGGAAAATCCTCAATTACTCTCTTCCTCCCTTCGCACTTCGCCAATCGCAAATCGCCAATCGCAAATACCCACCCCTTCGCACTTCAAAAATCGCCAATCGAAAATAACCCGCCGATTCATTCCTCCCCGTGCGAAGCGAACCTCCAATCAACCTGCAAGCTCAGCTTCCCGACCGCTTGCCCCTCGATTTCCTGTAAACTCCCCGAAGAAATCGTCTCCCGGTCGGCATACCAGGTCTCGCCGTAGCGTAGAGCCAGACCAAGCGACCGGGTCGGTTGCCACTCCGCCAGCAGATAGAATCTTCGCCCCTCACCGGAGAGAACAACGTTCGACAAACTTCCCGGAATATCCTGTTCGAATTCGTACAATCGGACGTTGCTTCCATCTGTGCCGAACAGCACCAGACGAGTTCCGAAGGAGAGGGTGGGAGCAGGGCGCCATCTCAGATCAAGATAGGTCAGCAATCCGTTCTCGTCCGGAAGAATCTCCGAATACCGGGCAACGTTCCCTTCAGCGCGGGCGCGGAGTTCAACAGGTCCTCTTCGGGGAGTCCACCGCATCGTCAGTCTTCCCCCCGCAATCACTCTCTCCAGTATCCTGGTCACTTCACGTCCCGACAGGTTCTGCGCACGTGCTGAGACTCCCCGCGTCTCTCCCTTCAGTCGCAGTTCCAGATCAAATTCCGGCGTAATGCCCGATTGCAGCAGCAGCATCCCATCCACACCGGTGACCGGCAGCGGGTAGTCGGCGTTCCCGTCGGGGAGCCTGTAGAAGTCGCCGTAGAGGGAAAGGTACGTGCGCCGGAACAGTCGGGTCCGCAGACCGAAATAGATCCCCTGCTCGTTTCGCGGATTGACCGGCGATTCGCCGAAGGGGAGACCGTAAGGGGAGAAAAAATCGGAGTGATAGGAGCGGAGGGCAACCGTCAGGTCAGCCCCCTGCAGTCGGAGGGCCGCTCCGGCAATGCCGCTCGGGGCTCCTCCATCGGACAAGGCGATCTCCCCGAACGCTCTTCCCGACGGAAAAGGAATATCGAAGTCGACGCCGATCAGGTCCCATATCTCCCTCTCTTCCGAGTTCGTGAGCGTTCCGTTCACCGGGATATCGTACCGGCCGGCGGCAACCGTCAAGCCCGTCTCCCCGTCGCCGATTCGTCCCCTCAGGTGTCCGCCGACGATCCGTTCGTTCAGCGTTCCCGCCCGGCGCAGATCGGTTCGGGTCTGCAGCAGACCGTCCTCCCGGATCGATGTGACGACCGTCAGCGTATCCCCCCGCTCGTCGATACGTTCTCCGACGCTTGCATCCAGCCGCCGCATCGAAGCGAATGCCGTCAGTTCCAGTCGTGACGGGAGGAAGTCTCCTCCTTGCAGATGAACTCCCGCCCCCCGGAAGAAGAAGCGTTCTCCCGCCGAGCGATAGCTCCGCAGTCCGCCGCCGCCGTTGTAGGGATCCCGCGTCGGTGCCGTCCCCTTCCTCCCGCCGAAGTTCTTCCCGAAGATCAGTCCCTGACCGAACGATGCCGTGTAGTCACCCAGGTAGAGCGTTGCCGATTTCCATTCGCCCCGGGCATGAAATCCGACAAACGAACCAAGCCGGGAGAGGGTCCGGTCTCCGGAGAGGAGTTGTCCTTCCTCCACACGTTCGTAGTTCTCGTAGCTGAAACCGGTCGTGTCGGAGTGGAAGATCGTCTCTCCGGGATCTTTCTCGAACGTGATTCCTCCGGCATATTCACCATAGTCGATCAGAAGACGTGTCAGGATCCCTTCGGGCGAACCGACATAGCGTGAGCCGAGTTCGATCGTGTCCGAAACCAGGGAATCGCCCGACGGTTGTTTCCGTTCGATAATCCTGTATTGACTTTCAGAAAACCCGCGCCGTTCCTGCACCTCCCGCGTCACCCTCCCCCGAAACTGCACGTGGAGTTGTCGTCCCGGAATGTGCGGGGGAGGCACAAGCGTTGTTAAGGCCCGAAGAACCTGTTCTCCCTCCACGCTCAACCAGTTCAGTGAGGAGAAGGCGTCGAACGTTGAGGGGGAATCGGTTCGGAGAAAATCGATGATCCGTGCTGCGGTCTGCGGAGAGATTCCCGGCAGCTCCGCCAGATCGTCGACCGTGGCGTTGTAGAGGTAGAGAGGTTCTTTCCGGTATCGTTCGATCAGGTCGATCAATCCCGGATCGACGTCTTCTTCACGTGTGGTCTCTTCCAGGATACGTTCGAGTTCGCTCTCGGCCTCCGTTTGGGGGTAGAGGGGAACGGGGGAGAACAGGACGATCATATACCAGAGAAAAGAGGCGCGCAAAGACGCAAAGGGGAAAAGGCGTAAAGAGATATTCATGGTGATTCGGGTGGATGAAGGTGATGGTCAAAGACGGAACAAGGGCAGAGCCGGGACGGGCTACCAGGTGATTCCGGCAGCGAAGACGTGGCGGAATCCGAGCGGATCGACGCGGGAGCCGCCGTAGTCGACGATGAAGTTGCCGGTCCGGAACCCGATGCCGAACCCGATGGTCGAAGGTTCCGAACCGATACCGGCCCGAAGAGGGAGACCGTTCAGCGGCTCGAATTCGACGCCGAGGGCGAAACCGAGGTCGCGGCGCAGTTCCTGGACGATATCTGCCGAGAAGGAGAGGGAGGAGTCGGGCATCCAGGCAAAACCGAGGGCAAGGCGTTGCGGAAGATCGCGGTCGGAGACCGTGCTTCGCGTCGCGTTGACGAACGATGCGCCGAAGACCGTCTCGGCGGAGAGCCGGACCTGCGTTCCGACATCGAGCAGCGGAATAATCTCCGATCCGTATCCCTCGATCGAAACGCTCTGCAGGAGAAAGGTCGCACCGATCCTCAGATATTTCTCCACCCGGACCGCCGCCACCACTCCACCGGCCGCTTCGCTGTACGCTCCGGCACCGAACGCACCGCCGTTCAGTCCGAGGCTGAACGTGTTGCCGAGCTGCGTGCTCGCAATAAAGGCCCCTTCGCGGTACCCCTGGATGCCGAGAGCCGAGGGAGAGAAAGAGGCGAGGAGCATCCCCCCTTCCACCGTTGCCAGAGCGGCCGGGTTGCGGTGAACGAACCATCCGCTCCCGACCCGTCCGGTCGTCGAACCGGCAAATCCGGTCTCGAACGGGTCGACGCGTTGAAGAGTCTGGGTGTGCGAAAGAATCGGGATACAGCAGAGCAGGCAGAAGAGAGTCGTTGACCGAAGCAGGAAGCGAACGACTGCGGATCGGAACAGGATCGTGTTCATGATTGTTCAGGATCAGGGTTGATGGAACAGTCAGGATGAGTTCGCGTCAATAGTGCGAAACATTTTCCATTTACACAAGACCCTCTCTTCATGAATATCCTTGTTATCGGCGGCACGATCTTCCTGGGTCGCCACTTCGTCGACGCCGCTCTGAAAGCCGGGCATACGGTCACGCTCTTCCACCGGGGAAAATCGAATCCCGATCTCTTTCCGCAGATCGAACATATCCATGGCGACAGACGCTCTGCGGAAGATCTGAAGAAACTGGAGGGGCGATCGTGGGATGCGGTCGTCGATCCGAGCGGATATTTCCCGAAAGATGTCGAGCTTCTGCTGGGAGTGTTGGGGGACCGGATCGGTCACTACACCTTCATCTCAAGCATCAGTGCCTATGCCGGTGAGGGGACGGAGGGGCCGACCGAGGATTCGCCGGTGGGGGAACTGACCGACGAGATGCCCCGGGACCGCATCACACCTGAAAACTACGGTCCGCTGAAGGCGGCCGCCGAACAAAAGGCCGAAGAGATGCTCCCCGGCAAGGTGCTGAATATCCGTCCGGGATTGATTGTGGGACCGAACGATCCCAGCGATCGCTTCACCTACTGGCCCTGGCGGATTGCCGCCGGAGGGGATGTGCTGGCTCCGGGGGAGCCCGGGGAGTCGGTGCAGTTTATTGATGTCCGTGATCTTGCCGCCTGGATGCTCCGGATGGTTGAGCGCCGGGAGACCGGTCTGTTCAACGCCACCGGTCCTGACAAACCGATGTCGATGGAAGAGTTCCTCCGGACCTGCATCGACACGTTCGACTCGGACGTTCGGCTCTGCTGGGGGAGCGAGCAGTTCCTCTCGGAACATCAGGTGGGGCCGTATGTGCAGATGCCGTTGTGGGTTCCCGCCGAGGCGAACGGTATGAGCCGGACCGATGTTTCCCGCGCACGGGCAGCCGGGCTTGTCTTCCGTCCGTTGCCGGAAATCTTTCGCGATACGCTCGATTGGTTCAGGACGACCGACCGGTTCGGCGGGGAGTTGCGGGCCGGTATTCCGCATGAGCGTGAGGAGGAATTGTTGAGGAAGCTGGAAGTGAAGGAGACCACTTCCGAAGGGGAATAGTACACGGATAAAACGGATGGGACGGATCGGCACGGACAGAATCCGCGGCAATCCGTCCCATCCGTGTACCATACCGACGGAACGTTCTTCTACATCCCCAGCAACGCCACCGCCAGCGCGGCCAGTCCGATACCGATCCGGGCCGGGCGGGAAATCTCTTCTTTCCACACTATCACCGCCGCAAGGGTGACGGCGATAACCCCTCCGGCACTGACGATCGGGAAGGCGATCGACGCGGGGACTTCCTGCAGTCCGCGGATCAGAAACCAACTGCTCAGGCAGTTCGGAACGCCGAGGATTCCCCCCAGCAGCAAATCACCCGACCGCAGAGAGGGGCGCAACGTTCCCCCTTTTCCGAATCTTCCGGCAAGGATTATGCTCCAGCAGATCACCGCCGCCGTCCCGAACAGGAAGAAGAGAAGTTTCCCTTCATCGACGTTGTTGACCTGCGCTACCTTCATCCCGAAATCGTTGACGGTCATGACCAGAAAGAGGAGGATCAGCAGGAAGACGGCATTCGATCGGCGGTTCGGTTCGGGCGATGGTTTCCTCTGCGAGAGTCCAAGAAGAACGAAAGCGGTAAGTCCGAGCAGGATGCCGATGACCCGCAAAAGATCGGGGCGTTCGCCGTAGATGAGCACCGACAGGAGAATCGGACCGATCGTCGCCGTCCGTGCCACGCTGCCGGTGACGGCCAGTCCGGCAATACGGATCGTCCGCATCAGCAACAGAAATCCGGCTGCGAATCCACCTCCGAGCAGGAGGGCGAAACCGATCCACTGAAGCGGGAGAACCATCTCCCCATCAGTCATCAGAACTCCGAGAATCGAGGCGGTCACGTAGTTTGCCCCGGCCACCACCATCCGGTTGCCCTCCCGCGACTCGCTCAGCTTCAGAATCAGCGCGATCGTCAGGGAGGAGAGAATCGTCAGAACGATGTAGAGCATGGCGGCGCGGGGAAGGGATCAGTTCAGGTTTGTCGGCATCAGTCCCTGCTGTTTGCGCCGGTAATGGAGCAGATCGTGCAGCAGACTGCCGAGAGCCGCCCGGGTGATGACTTCCTCGCCGTACTTCTCGTGGCGG
>CBFGQN010000200.1:0-7155 GCA_965650895.1 uncultured Ignavibacteria bacterium
TGGAACGGCAGTGGCGCGACCTGATCGGGGCTGGCCGAGCGAATGTTCATCTCCCCCACATCGGCAATCAACGCGTTGAAGGCATCCTCGGTCACGTCTTCCAGCGCGGCAAAGGCCTGGTTCAGCAGCGTGATGAAATCGTCGGCGATCTGCTCGACCGCCGGTGCGAACTGGCTCAGGGAGGCAGAGAAGGCGTTCTTCGTCATCAGAATATCCTCCCATCCGAACTCATCCCGGAAGAAGGCGACCACCTTCAGAGCCACGTCCTCGATCTCGTCGATCACGCTGGTAATCGCCTGACTCAGCGTTCCGACCACAAACTCTCCCACCTGGCGAATATCGTCGACGATTACCTGTGCGGCATCCTCGATCTCCTGTCCGACCTCCTGAAGGACCACCACCACCGTGTTCTCGATCTCATGTCCCAGAGTCTCAGCGGTCGTCACCACCACCGAGGCGAACTGTTCCACCGAGCGGGTGAAGCTGTGCCAGGCGTGGCTGATCGAGAAAAGTTCGAGCGAGTTGTCCCTGATCGGCTTTCCGTCACGGGTCAGTCGCGCCCGAATCTGTTCCGGCGTCAGCCTGTTGAAGCGGACCTTCCGCTCTGCGGAGACCTGCTCTCCATCAACCCAGATCGAATCCGAACCGAAGCTCAGGGCCCAGTCCGTCGCATCGGCGGCCGGGGTCACGGGTCGGGTAAACTCCTGATTGTCCGTCACGGTGTAGGAGAAGCTGGAGACGTCCGGCATCGAACGTTCCGGCGTCGAGGGATCGGCCACCAGTCGGGTCCGGTGTCCGGTGTAGCGCGGAGTCCGCATCAACTCCTCGGTGCTCCCGTCAGTCTTGACCGTGCCGATGGAATTGCGGACCGCCTCGGCCAGATCGTCGGCGTCCTCCTGCGAGAAGTAGTCCGGATCCAGGAGAGGGGGCTGCGAGTTGCGTGGCTGCTGCAGTTCATCCCCTTCAACAACCGAAAGGCCGTCCAGCACATTATCGTCCGGACAGATAATGACCCTGTCGTCACTCTTCATGAAAGGGGCCCAGAGCTGCAGAGCCGGGGTGCTCAACGCACCGGCAACGGTCGAGATCGTGATTCTCCCCGTCGGATCGGTCGTCAGCGGCAGGGCAGAGGCGTCGCTGACGCTGTAGTATTCCCCCTCCACCTCGATATCGGTCGGCTCGTCGCACCAGATCGAAATGTCCTCCCCCGGCATCGGGTTGCCGTTCGCACTGTAGAGCGTGATCACCGTCTGATAGATGGTCCTCCCCTGCGTATCGTTCGCCTCGGCATGTTCTGCGGTCCAGTCCTGAATCATCTTCGACCGGGCGGTGAGGAACGGAAGCGGGGGGAGAAGAGTGAACGGAGCGATGTCCGACTCCGGATCTCCCACATACGTTCCGTTGTTCCCGTGCGAGGAGAGATCGATCTCCGACGAATCGACGGTCGTACACTTCCAGTATCCCATCAGGGTTGGCTCGTTTCCGACCATCTTGCGGTCGATGTGGGGAAGGATGTCGTCCTCCAGACTGAGTGCCTTGTTCCAGACCCGGGCTTCGGTAATCCAGCCCTGGAATCCGGGATCAGTGCTATTGCCGCCGATGCCGAAACCGGTTGTGTTGCCGTAGGAGATCGAACCGGAAAGCTCGGACTGCGAGGCCTGCTCGACACCGTCGACGTAGAGATACTTGGCGCCGTTCTCCGCATCGTAGACAACGGCAACGTGATGCCATTCCCCGTCGGCCACATCGAGCGTCGTCTCCAGATCGGGCGTCGAGATCCCGTCGGTTGTGAAGGCAAGTCCGTTCGTGTTGTTGTTCCGCCGCAGACGATAGCCGCCGTCGAATCCGAAGACCGTCTCCCAGTTTTCGGTCCACCGCTCCACTCTCATCCAGAGTTCCATCGAGACGGAACCGTCGAACCGGAGATTCTCCGCCGCACCGCAATTCACATACTGTCCGGCCTCGGTAAAGGAGAGGACATCGCTGAACTGATCGAACGAGAAGTCCGAAGGGATCAGCGCCGCCCCGCCGTTGAGCGTCATGTCGTTTCCGTGCCCGCTCTGGTCGGCAATGGTACCGGTCCTGAAGTTCCAGAGGGCGACCGGTATCGGAATCAGACTGGTCAGTTGATGGTTCGCCAGCCCCCATATCTCCTCGGAGTCGAGACTCTGGTTCCAGACGGTAAGTTCGGAGATTTCGCCGGGGAAGAAGTTCACCGGACTGCCGGATGAGTACATGGCGCCGATCAGCACCTCGGCTCCGCTCCCGCCGGAGCCGATGGAACCGAAGTCTGCGGAGGCGTCGAGATCGCCGTTGACGTAGAGGGCCAGGCTCTCACCGTCGTAGGTCATCGCGACGTGATACCAGAGGTCGGCCTCAAGTTCGGTCGTCCCCTCGATGGAATACGGGCTTGCCTGCCGTCCCCCGCGCAGCTTTCCGCCGTCCAGTCCCAGATAGTATTCCCCGTTGACGTTTGCGTTGTTCTTGCTGAAGAAGACGGAGTACTTCTGCGGGTTTGTCGACTTGATCCAGGCGGCGACCGCGTAGGGGACCGAGCCTGAGAAGTCGAGATCGGACGGTGTACCGAGCGTGGCATAGCCGGAAGAACCGTCGAACCGGAGACTTCCCTCCGGCAGAGAGATCGGCAGGTCGGACTGGCTGTTTCCGGTATGATTCGTATAGTCCAGATTGTTCTCGTTCGGTGACAGGTCCAGCCCTGTCCCCATGTAACCTCCCCAGCAAGCAACCAGACCGTATTCGCTTCCGGAGAGGGCCTGGCGCATCGTCCCCTGGATCTCGGCATGAGTCCGTGCGGTCCGCCAGATCCTGAACTCCGCAAACTCCTGTCCCTTGTTGTTGTCCCGGTTGCCGATCCAGAACTCGGATGTTGTGGAGGTATACATCGAGACCTGAGCGCTTGTCAGAGCCGGAGCCGAAAGTCCGTCGATGTAGAGACGGTAATCGCTCCCGGTATAGACCAGAGCGACGTGATGCCATACCCCGTCTCCCGGATCGGGAATCCGGAACTGATACTGGGTCGTCGTTTCATCGACCTCACTGGTGCCGGTTGCGAAGAGAAGGACAATAAAGGTATTGTCCCAGCTTGCACTCGCGCTGATGCCGTAAGCCGAATCGCTTGTCAGAGGCGTGTTGAACAGGTAATAGAGATCGTCCGTACTCTTCACCCACGACTCCACCGTCCACTCTCCGTTGCCGAACGGATACTGTACGATATTCGGGGCCGAGGCATAGTTGCTGACGGCATAGGAGGGCTGAAGGAGTTCCAGGCTGTTGTCAATAAAGCATTCGCTCCCCTCCATCGTCAGGAAATCGGCATATCTGTACTTGGAATTGACGGGGTTTCCTGAGGCAAACGTCCAGTAGGCCATCAACGAGTTGCCGGACGTATCGAAGTGCTGGTACATGGTCTGGAAAATCTGCGGTTGGGTCAACTCCCCGCTCCCGATCCTGACCTCCTTCAATGTGATCTCCGGCAGTCCATCATCATCCGGCACCGAACCGTCGTCGCTCCCGGACGGAAGAGTCGGATCGTCCGGCGCCGGAGTATAACCGAGCCGGATCGGGACGCTCCCCGGAATGACGCTGACGGGAGCCTCCCCGGGAGCGGAATGAATGAGGAGACCGTCGAGATAGACATACCAGTTCCCGCTGCCGTCCCTGACCGCGGCGACGTGGTGCCAGCTTCCGTCGATCACCGCCGTGCCGGACTGGGTGTCGACTTCTTGCGTCTCCTGCTCGCCATCGGAGACGATGACGGCAATGTGTCCGTCCCGGGCAATTGCAAGCGAAAGCCCGGCGGTCAGCAGGAAGGCACCCTCCACCGCCTCGGCACCGCACGAGACGATCCCTCCCCCCTGCGTCGTCCGCACCCACGCTTCAAGGAAGAACGCCGACGTTCCGATATTCAGACCGTCTCCCTGTCCCGGAAGTTCGGCCCCCTTACCGAATCCGCGCGAGCGGAAAGAGTACTCCTGCGGAACCGGCATCAGATCGACCGACTCGAAGTCCGTCCCGACGGCGGTTCCATTGTTTCCGTATTGCGACTGATCGTCAAACGTACCGGTTGTGAAGTCCCAGTATCCGAGCGGGAACGGTGACGTGTTGACCTTGTACTGCCGGTAGCACATCGCAGTCTGCGTGGGATAGAAGTAGGCCGGATAGATGCGGATGTCGGCGATCCGGCCGATGAACTGTCCCAGCAACGGGAGTCCGTTGAACTCATCAGCATTGTCGTTCCCCCGATCAGGCGTCAACCCCTTGCCGATCACGATCTCGGTGATGGAGTTCAGGACCGGTCTGCTCTCCAGAGGGATCCCCCCCTGCCATATCCCGTCGATGTAGAAGGCCAGGTAGACATCGTCCAGCGTCACGTTGAACGAATGCCACTCGTCGTCGATCAGGGAAGAGCCGAAATCCATGCCGTAACGCTCCCCCTGAATCCAGGCGGCCAGATTTCCTCCATCCTCGATGCAGAGAGAAAGAACCGATTCGGGAGGAGAGGCGTTGCCGTTGACCAGCGAGAGGAGACATCCGGCCTGCGTCGTCTGTATCCAGCCCTGCAGGGCGAAGTCGTGCTGACCGAAATTCCCGTATCCCTGGACATCGCTGCAAAGGACGTAGGACGATTCTTCCTTCAATTCCAGCACGGCGTTGATGCCCGGCACGTAGATGTTCTCGATTGCTGCGAGAAGATTGAACCGGACGCTTTGGTCTGCCAGGTCGGCTGCCGCTCCGTTCGGACAGTTGATCTGAATTACCCAGTCGGGTTCCTTCTGATTACTCCGCCAGAATTCCGCACGGATGAAGTCGCCGGGGAGATCGGCGTAGGGCCAGCCGGATGATCCGTTCGGTGTATACATAAGACAGATCTGATTTCCTTCGGCATCGAAGACCTTGCAGTAGATCGTCTCGTTGACGGGAGATTCTCCGATGTAGAACTCCACATCTCCTGCATAGGGACTCGAATCCGAAACCGTGTAGGTTACCCGGTACGGAACGTTGTTTTGAGTAATCATTGAACAGGTATGGTTGTGGTATGAATCGAAATATGATCGTTGATCTGCAGTCGGATCTCTTCCGACAGCTTGTAAAAAAGCCGGCAAACCGACGAAAGCTACCGATCAGAAGCACTCCGCCGAAGTTTCCATCAAGTAACTTCCGAACCTCTCTCGGGGCTCTACTACTTTTGTACTACTTTTCATTGTCGAGCAGACATATCCGGAATCGTTCGCCATCTTTCCGCAAGCACAAACACCACGATATGAAGCTGAAGGTTATCACCATTATTCTCCCTCCGGTTCTCATCGCCGGTCTCTACCTCATCTTCCTCGGTCATCGTTCCGACTACGCCGGACACTTCATGGCCGGATTCGGCGGAACGCTGTTGTTGATGATGGTAGCGGTAGAGATACAGAGCAGGAAAGGAGAGCCTCCCCCTACCGGACCGGTTGTCCTCGTGGTTCTTGTGGCCTGCATCCTCTTCGGTACGCTCGAAGAGGCCACCACCTTCCGTCTGGCGAAGTTCGATGAAGTCGATTACTGCAATCAGAATCTCGGCGCGGTTCTGGCCACACTCTGCACGCTGTCGGCCGTTCCCGAGCGTCCGGAACGGACTCCGATCATTCTTCCCTCCATCATCGTCGCATGCATCTTTCTGTTCGGAGGATTCTACTATGCCTTTCAGTAAGCTCGGCAAGAAGGAAGCGGCCCTCGTTGTTCTCGGCGTCGGCATTCTCTGCGTTGCGGGGAATCTCTGGGCAACGCTGAATCGCTCCACCATTCCCCGATCGCTCGACGGGACGGTGACCGGCAAGGAGATCGGTTTCGAGAAGCATCCGGGAGAAGATGACGTCTGTTGGTTGCTGCTGGATAACGGCGGGAAGATTCATGTCGATGCGGAGATCTGGAAGCGGGTGAACGAGGGGGATCATCTGGAGAAGGAGAGCTGGTCGACGGAGTTGATGATCGGAGAGAACGTGATGAGGCTGGAACCTTCGGCCGATGCGCGGGGGATGATTCCGGTGATGCTCGGGACGCTTCTGTTGCTTGCGGTGCCGGTTGTTCTGTTGTGGAGGGAGGGAGGACGGTTCCGACATGTCCACCGGCATACGGATCAGGATTGAAAGTTCAGGCGTCGTCCGTATGCCGATACCGGACAACTCAATACCGCTTTCAGTAGAGAGCTTGCATATCGACAGTATCTCCTATATATAGCCGATCGGTAAGGCTGACGGTGACGGCAGTCCTACTCACCGAATTCCTTTTTCAGCTTCTCAAACACTTCCCGCCGAACCGAGCGGGGAACACGACGCAAACGAGCGAGCAGATTTAACGCCGTTTCCGTAGGAGTCTGAATATTGCTTCTTCCCTGATTACAGGCCGTGCAGAGTGCCCGCAAGTTGTCGGCCTCGCCCGTTCCTCCCTGACTTATCGGAACGATATGATCAATATGAAGGCGGGTTTTGCGTTCCGGATTCAACGGATCGGGATCGTAGGGCGAGGCTCCGCACAGTTGACACGTGTAACCGTTTCGCTCCAGAATCTCAACACGCAACTGTCCGGAAATTCCTCGACTGATTGCAGGCAATGGGACAAGAGTTTCAAGGATATATTCGCCCGGCTTCAGGTCGGCCCGATCGACGTGCGATTGGATTTGCATACCGTATTCATTGCGAAGTTCTCGTATGCGGCGCTGGTAATCCCGGATTCCCGCAACTTTGGAAAGCTCGTGAGTGGTAACGATTTTCCCGACGTGTTCCTCAAAGTATCGTCGGAGTTTTGATCGTGCGCTTTCTTTCTTTTCCTTCATGATTGTTCGATAAAGCACTGCAATCGCTCGGCCAACTTGTCAGAGTCTTTTATCTCGCAACTCCACAGGATAAGCACGTCCCAACCGAGCCTTCTCAGTTCTTCCGTATTGCGGGCATCCCGTTCCATATTCTTTTTGATCTTAGCGTTCCAGAAATCCGCGTTCGCTTCCGGGCGCGTTCCTCGTTTACAGTCATGGCCGTGCCAGAAACAACCGTGGACAAGGATAATCTTGCGGTGTCGAGGTAACACGATGTCGGGTTTGCCGGGTATGTCTTTACGGTGGAGCCGGAAGCGGTACCCAAGACGATGCAGGAGCCGACGGAC
>CBFGQN010000201.1:0-7137 GCA_965650895.1 uncultured Ignavibacteria bacterium
AAGGGAGGAAGAGATCAGGATGCTTCAGCGAGCATGTTCTGCAGAATCAGCGCGATGTGACGTGCATCATCCAGCGCACGGTGCAGGCGTCCGGTGTGGGGAATGCCCAGTATGTCGAGAGCTTTCTGCATGGGAACGGGACGCCCGGAGAACTGTTCGACAAACAGAGGTTTCAGGTCGATGTACTCGTCATCGAAGGGATAAGGGACGCGATGGTAGCGGCAGGCCGAGCGAAGGATATAGCGATCGAACTCTCCCCAGGAACAGAACGTACAGGCCAACGGATCCCCCAACCAGTCCACCAGCATGCCGAGAGCGTATGGAAATGTAGGCGCGGTATCAACATCACGCTGTGTGATACCGGTCAGTCCGATACAGAATTCACTCAGCTCAGGATAGCGAACCGGGCGAATAAACGTCCTGAATTCGTCCAGAATCTCGGTTGTCGCCCGATCAACGGTCACACATCCGACCTCTATCACCTCCTGATCCGCCCGATTTTCCTCCTCCCAGCAGGTGGCTTCAAAATCAATCACTGCAAAGTACGGCTTGCCTGACATGGTGAATCGCATTACATTCCGAGCGATAGAATAATGACGCGTCAAAATACGGAAGGAAGAACAGAAGACGCGGTCGTCAGTATTAACCTCGAAAAGAAATATGAGCATGGCAATTGGTCTGGGTACAATCCGCGAAGCGCTTGAAGAAACGTCGGTAGACGCAATCTTTCTCCGTGGAGAAGCAGAGAACATTCTGGAGCGGGAGCGTGCGGTGGAGGAACTGCAGAAGATCGTCAAGTCCGAACGGGGAGATAACCGCCTGCGCGTTATCGCACAGGAACTCCTGATGATGGCAGGAGAAGGACCCAGCGCAAAAATGGTCCGGGTCTATTGTGAAGCCATCCCGGGCGCCTTCATGCATCAGTGGTGGGGATTGCCGGGGCATCACCTGGGACGCTTCGGAGAGACGGTGATCAAGTTCGGCGAACAGGCGATCCCCTATCTGGTTGACGAGATGGACAATCCGGATGCCCTGACGTGTCTTGGACCGGATGCACCGATCGCACGGGAGAACGAGTACTGCGTCGGTGATCTGGCCGCCTACATGGCCTGTCTGATTCTCGACCGGGAATATCCGGACGCCGGCGACCGTGAATCGCGGAACGGACCTCGTCGGGAACTTCAGAAGGAGCTGGATCAACTGGCAATCGCCGAAGGGTGGAGATAGGACCGCTCAGGCCAGCAACCACGACAGCGTCAGCGTGGCCAGTCCGAGGAACGTCAGGAAGCCGCAGACATCGGTGAACGTGGTTGCAATCGGACCGGAGGAGAGAGCCGGATCGAACTTCAGTTTCCGCAGAAGGAGCGGGATTGTGGTTCCGACCAGACCGGCCACGATAAGGTTGACGAACATTGCCGCGGCAATCAGCAGACCGAGACGAAAGCTCCCCCACATCCCCCAGACAACGCTGCCGGCCAGAAGTCCCATCACAATGCCGTTCATCAATCCCACGGTCACTTCCTTGAAGAGGGCGCGCATCTTGCCTCCGCTTCCAAGGTCGCCGAGAGCGATGCTCCGGACCATCACCACGATCGACTGAACGGCGGCATTCCCCCCCATCCCGGCAACGATCGGCATCAAGGCGGCAAGGGCGGTCACACGTCCTATCGTCCCCTCGAACTGTGCGACGACCATCGACGCGATAAAGGCCGTGCCGAGATTCATGATCAGCCAGGGAAGTCGACGCCGGATTGAAATCAGAGGAGGAGTCGAAGGAGATTCCTGATCGTCGGTAACACCGGCCAGATAGAGGATGTCCTCGCTTGCCTCCTCCTCGATGATCTCCGCAATATCATCGAACGTCACCACACCCAGAAGACGATTGTCATTGTCGACAACCGGCACGTGGATCAGATCGTAGCGTTGCATCAACTGAGCCACCAGTTCCTGATCCTCATCGGCCGTGACCGCAATGACATCACGGATGGTGAACGTGCTGATCAGCGTGTCGGGTGAGTGGAGCACAAGATCCTGAAGCCGGACAAAGCCGGCCAGTTTCTCCCCGGAGTCGACAACATAGAGGACATAGATGTCGATCTCATACTCCCGCACCGCCTCGCGGATCGTCTCGATGGCGGTCGCCACCGTTTCGTCAGTCCGGACCGAGACATACTCGGTGGTCATGCGACCCCCGGCCGTTTCCTCATCGTACCGGAGAAGCTCCCGAATCTCATCGGTCGATTCCCGGTCCACCCTCTGCATCTGGCCCAGAACCTGCTCGGCTATCTCCTCGGGAAGTTCGGAGATGATGTCGGTGGCGTCGTCCGGATCGAGGTTGTCGACAATCTCGGCAATGCGCGATGGACCGATCTCTTCAAGATATTCCTCGCGCTGCTCCTCCGGCAGGTGAAGCACCGTCTCTCCCAGACGTTCGTCCTCCAGCAGCGCCAGCAGCGCATGCCGCTCGTCCTCCTGCAGGTACTCGAGAAGACGAGCAACATCGGCCGGATGCAGATCGGACAGGCGGAGACGCAACGTCTCGTAATCGCCCGATTCGACGAGAATCTCGATCTCGTCGATCATCTCGCGGGCAACGCTCGGTATCATCTGGTTCTCTTCGTGCTGCATACCGGATTTCCGAAAGGAAGCAGGGCAAATGTACGCAGATTCACCCAAGGGGAAAGAAGTCGCGGAATTATCCGATCTTTATCTCAATTCACCGACCGGAGATTCGTCCTCTCCGATCGAAATTTCCGGTGGAATTCCAACAGGCGATACGATCGACTCATTACCGTTCAAGCAGACAACCTATCTTTCATGCGATCACTTGTTCTCCTTTCAGCACTCTTCCTCCTCTCTCTTTTCATCGGTATCGGCTGCGGTGAGGATCCGACGGGTCCACCTCCGGTTGTTCTGCCGGGACCGGGAGAAGAGATTCTCTATTCAAAGCACATCGATCCGATTTTTCAGAACTCCTGCGGGGGGAGCGGCTGCCATCTCGGCAACGAGAACGAGGCGGGACTTTCGCTCAACTCATGGGATCGTCTGGTTGAAGGATCCGATTTCGGCGGAGTGGTCGTTCCATACAGCGGAGCACGCAGCCACCTGTTCCAGCACATCAACACCGATCCTTCGCTCGGACCTCTGGTAACGGAATTCCGGATGCCTCTCAGCCGCGACCCGTTGCCGATCGAGCAGATCAGGGTTATCAAGGAGTGGATCGATCAGGGAGCAAAGAACGATAACGGAGAAGTTCCTCTTGCCGGGGAGGAACGTCCCCGACTCTTCATCACATGTCAGAGCGAGGATCTGATATCGGTGGTGGATGTTCGGACCGAATTCGTCACCCGCTACATCGACGCCGGTTCGCAGTCAGGTCAGGCAACGATAGAAGCCCCCCACAACATTGCCATCTCTCCGGACAAACGCTATCTCTATGTCAATCTGATCGCCTCCGGAGTCGTGGAGAAGTATGATGCACGAACCTTCGCAAAGCTGGGAGAGACCCAGGTCGGCCTCTCCCCGGCCCAGATTCGGGTCACCGCTGACGGCTCCACGCTCTACGTCTCGAACTTCGACAACACTTTCCAGCAGGAATTCATCACACGGGTCGACGCCGGCAACATGACGGCAACAAAGAACATCGATATTGAAGGAAAGGCACCCCACGGCGTAACCTTGAGTCGGGATGAACGGTTCCTGTACACGATGAACGCCGGGAGCGATGACATCAGCAAGGTGGATCTGACGACCGATGAAGTCGTCGCCCGCATTCCAATCGTCCCCGGATCCCCTCCGGCTCCGGCCGGAGGAGCAGTACATGAGCCGTATCAGAGCGAGATCACGCAGGATGGACTGATGTTCGTCACCTGCCGCAAAAGCGGTCAGGTACGGGTGGTGGATCTTGCGGCCGACCGCGTCATCGACAGCATCACGGTCGGCAGCCGTCCCCTGATCGCCGCCATCAATCCGGGCGGCACCGAGTTCTGGGTGCCGAATCAGGGATCAAACACGGTTTCGATCATTGATATCGGAACGCGAAACGTCATCGCCACAATCAACGGCATCCTCTCGCAACCGCATGCCGTCGTCTTTACTGCCGATGGAGATCGCGCCTATGTCAGTTGCGAGAATCAGTCGGGTGGAGAGAATCTTCACCATCCGATAGAAGGAACAGAGGTAATACCGGGCATCGTTTACGGGATCGATCCGGGATCAAGAAGCGTCACCCGGCAGATCGAGACCGCAGGGTTCGCTGCGGGAATAGTGATACGGGAATAGGAAAAGAGGATGGAACGCAAGCATTATCCCTCTATCCTTTAACAGGCATAATTCAGGTTCAGATCAACGGATGCAGGAAACCGTACGGGAAGGGGGAGAACCCCCGATGTTTTCTCCGTGTTTCCCTGCCTTCACACCATACACGGAGAGCATTCATGGCAACGAGAAATATCTTCCTTCTCCTTTTTTTGCTGCTGCTGTCGGGGACGGCAACGGCAGACGCCCAGCCGGAGAACGCTCCGAGGAAGAACATCACCCTTTACGATCACATCGAACCGATAACAAACGCAGAGGCGGGAGGACTACATAATTCCTGCTGGGGATATGTAGCACCGGACGGCAGGGAGTATGCCTTTTTCGGAACACAGATCGGGGCCTACATCATCGACATCACCGAGAAGCCGATCCGGCAGGTAGGATTCATTCCCGGTGCGAAGTCATCCTGGCGCAACATCAAGTTCTACAAGCATTACGCCTATATCTGTGTTGAAAGTCGGGAGGTGGCAGCCGGGGCCGGTCTGCAGATCGTCGACCTTTCGGCTCTACCCGACACGGCCCGTCTGGTGCGGACCGACACAAGCACATTTATCAGTGCCCATACGATCTGGATTGCCGATCACTACCTTTACGCAATGGGAACCCGTGCCGAAGCCGGGGTAAACGGCGGGGCGGTCATTCTGGATCTGGAACCGGATCCGGAACATCCGCGTCGCGTCGGCGGAGTCGATCCTCACTACTTCCACGATGCCTTTGTCCGGAACGACACGCTTCTGGGGGCGGCAATCAACGGCGACGGCGGAGACATCTACGACGTATCGGACAAGGCCAATCCGGTCCATCTGGGAACCATCACCTATCCCTTCAGCGGTACGCACAACACCGAACTGCTGACCGACGGCAGATATGCGGTAACAAGCGACGAAGTCGGATTTACGCCGAAGACATTGAAAGTGTGGGATATCAGCGACCTGAACGACATCGTGAAGGTCGGCGAGTACACGCCGAACATCGTCGAGACGATCCACAACACACGGATACGGGGACGCTACGCCTACATCGCCTGGTACACGGCCGGAGTGCGCGTCATTGATATGATCGATCCCCGCCACCCCCGCGAAGTCGGATTCATCGACACCTATCCGGGACCCGACGGAGGCTTCAACGGCGTCTGGGAAGTCTTCCCTCATTTTCCTTCCGGGAAGATCATCGCAAGCGACAGGAACAGCGGATTGTATGTGCTGGAGTTCAACGGAGCGACGGCAGGATCAATGTCGGGAACGGTTCGGGACGCAACGACCGGAGATCCGATTCCGGAAGCGATGATCGAAGTAGCTGGAATAAAGGAACCGACCCCGGTTGATGCAGCCGGCAGATACTATATCGGCGGGGTGAACAATGAGGAGATCACGGCAACGGTCACCGCCTTCGGTTATCGACCGGTTCAACTCTCGGAGACGATTTCAGGGGACACGGAGCAGGATATCCTGATGGAGCCGATTCCGTTCAAGACCTTTACCCTGCGCGCCGTTGACGGCAAGACCGGACTTCCGATCGTCGGGTTCTCCTACACCGTCGACCCGGTTATTGATCCCCTGACTGTAGAAGGAGACAGCGACGAAGTCGCTTTGCCGATTGGAGAGAGTCATCATCTGATCATCGGGAAATGGGGATACCGAATCGAGCATCGGAGGATCAACGTCAACGATAATATGAACGAAGTTGTGGTCGAACTGTATCCCGGCTATCAGGACAACGCAACGCTCGACCTCGGCTGGAGCTTCGTCTCCCCGACGGACGACGCCCTGACCGGACGCTGGAACCGGCTGCGCCCCTATCTCGGCTATCCGAATTCCGACTGGGTGCATCCGCCGACCGATCCGGCCGGGACCGACAGCCGCATTTTCTTCACCGGTCAGCCGCCACGCTTTGCCCCTCCGGAGCGGGACGACGTCAGCGGCGGCGAGACGACCCTGACCTCTCCCCTGATGGACCTGACCTCCTACGGCGACCCGATGATCGTCTTCGATCGCTGGTTTATTCACTTCCAGCGGGATACCATCCTGGATTCTCTTGTCGTAGAGCTTTCAAACGATGATGGAGCATCATGGAAGAGAGCGTATGCGGAGGTAAAGGGGACGGCAGGCTGGAAACGGGTGGTCATCTTTCCACGTGACTATCTTGCCCTGAGCGACCGGATGCGCATCCGCTTCCGCGTTTCCGATACGCTCGGGAACATCCTGGTAGTAGCCGGCATGGACAACTTTGAAGTCATCGACAGAATATTCTCCGGCATCGATGAGAAGGAGGCAGAAGAAATCCGAGAGGAAGCCCTCACCTTCACTCTCCGGCCGAACCCTGCGGAGGGCGAAGTGACCCTCCATATCAACGGCACCGGCGAACAGACCCGTATAGAGTTGATCGATGCACTTGGCCGGACAATCGCAGTTCCGTACGAAGGGGCTCTTGCTCAGGGAGAGCACCACCTCTCCCTCTCCCGGGACCTGCAACCGGGCTGGTACATCGTCCGCATCGTTGCAGGCCACCGGGTGGGTGTAGGGAGATTGGTGGTGAGGTGAGTTATTCTATAGAAATCCAGGGTTTCCAACAGAAGCACTGTATATGCACTGTTATTTGATTTCCCAAGCTTTATCAGAGACATCACTAGCCAAGACTTTTCTCAATTTCCATAGTCTCGCTTTACCATCTCCATGTGCTGTAGCAATGTAGCGCATGTCTTGACTGAACGAAGCTCTGCTTACGGGAATCCCTGCATCGACATCAAGCCGGATCGTTGCGACGACATTGGCTGAATCCAGATCTATAATTTTGACTGTACCATCATAGCCGACTGAAGCC
>CBFGQN010000202.1:0-7114 GCA_965650895.1 uncultured Ignavibacteria bacterium
CGCTGGCCGCCACCCGCGGCGCGGAGATGGCCAAGGCCTGTGCGGTCGAGCCGATGAGCTTCCCGGCAACCGCCGGGTATGTCGCCCTGGGACATCTTCACCGGCCGCAGGAATTTGCGGGGAGGAATGATCTGCCGATCCGCTATGCCGGCTCCCCGTTACAGTACGGATTCAGCGAGGCGGGACAGACCAAAAGCGTGACGATCGTGGAGTTCGACGGACCCCGGCCGACCTTCCGGACCGTGGAGCTGAAGAGGGGACGGCAACTGGTGAGGAGAGAGCATCTGAAGGGGATGGAGGAACTGGAGGCCTTCCTCGAAGAGGTCGATCCGGAAGCGTGGGTGACCTTTACGGTGGTGCTGGATCAGGGACTGGAGGTCGGTAAAGTGGAAGAATTGCGGCGACGGTATCCCCGCATTCTGGCCCCGATCTTCCGCTACGATGTCCGGCGGGGGTCCGGCGAGAGCGAAGTCTCCCTCGGCGATCTTCCGCTCGATGAGCAGTTCCGTCGCTTTGTCCGTTCGCGTGGTGAAGAGCCGACCGAAGAGATCGTCCGTATGTTCATAGGACTTGCCGGAGAAGAAGAGTAAGCCGGAAGATCATCGAAAAGAATCATCAGAAAAAAAAGAAGAGTGGAGAATACAATCGATCCGGTCGCCCGAACCGATGAGGGGAACCCTCTCCGGAATTTCTTCCGGTCTCCGGTCACGCTGATCGTCCTGACCGGTATTGTTATAACGCTTCCGGTTGTGCTGATCGGCCTCTCGCTTCAGACCCACGACGGATTCTTTCACGTGCAGTGGTATGCCACCTTTGCGAAGCAGTTCTTCGGGGGCGAACTCTATCCGCGATGGATGGTCGACGTCAACGGCGGACTCGGCAGTCCGGCCTATTTCTTCTATCCCCCGTTGACCAGCTATACCGCTTCGTTCTTCGCGTTCCTGAAGCCGCTCGATCCGTTCGGGATGCAGCGGCTCGGCCTTGCCGCCACGCTGATGATGATCGCCTCCGGTCTCGGGATGCGGAAATGGCTTCGTGAGTTTTTCAGCGAACGATATGCGCTGATCGGCGGCCTTGTCTACATGCTCCTGCCGTTCCATTACTCGATGGATCTGCTGATCCGTTCGGCCCTCGCCCAGGTCTATGCCTACGTCTGGCTCCCGCTTATCCTCCTGGCGGTTCATCGTCTCGTGAAAGGGGGAAGATTTGCCCCGGTCGGACTGAGTCTTTCCTACGCCGCGCTGATCCTGACGCACGCACCGACTACGCTTCTCTTCTCCCCCCTGATTCCCCTCTACGCACTTGCCGTCTCCGAACCCGGAGACCGACTGCGTCCTCTGGCGAAGACGCTGGCCTCCCTGCTCCTCGGCGTCGGTATGTCGGCCGCCTATCTGGTGACCGCGATGACGCACCAGAAGTTCGTCAACATGGATTCGATGTTCATCGGTCCGTTCCGCTATGCCGACCACTGGCTGATCGGCCCTGACTTCTTCAACTTCAGCTACAGTGCCCAGGTCGGGATGGTGGTCCTGATCTTTGCGGTTGCGGGATTCCTTGCATGGTTCTCGCGTCGTCCTGCCGGAACGGTTGAAGAGGGAGGGAATACATCGGCACGGCGTGTCGGGCTGATGGGGCTCGTCACAATGCTCTTCTGTCTCTTCATGGTCACGCCGCTGAGCGATCCGATCTGGCGTGTCGCTCCGATGCTCCCGAAAGTTCAGTTCCCCCATAGATTCCTTGTGATCTTCTCCCTCGCTCTTGCCGTGTTGCTTCCGGTTCTCTTTATGCGAAAAGAGAGAGCCGGGAGAGCCTCTCCCTATCGTTGGGGACGAGCCGTCCTTGCCGTTGCCGTTCTCCTGACGCTTGCGTTTACCGTCAAGTATGCCGGCAGCTTCTACCGGGTGGCGATCGATCACCATCGTTCCCCCGAAACCCATCGCCAGCTCCGGGTCGGCATGGACGCCTACGAATATGTGCCGCAGGCGGCGACGGCGGTGATCCGTCCGCTCGATTATCAGTCGCTCCACAGGCTGGTGGGACGATTGAATGAAACCGAAGAGAAGTGGAGCGTGGCCGAAGGTGATGGGAGCGTGACGGTGACGCCGGACGGAAGCCGGGCGTTCGAGATCGTGACGGAGAGCGGAACGGGGATGACGGTTGATCTTGACCGGTTCTGGTATCCGGGATGGATTGTGAAGGAGGGACCGGAGGGGGCCTCCGTTACGCACTCTCCGGACTATGGTCTGGTGCGCGTGACGGTCCCGGCCGGGGATCACAGAACGAGAATTTATATGAGCGCCACACCGAGCGAGCATCTGGGAAATGTCGTGAGCGTCGTCTCCTTCGGCATCCTGCTGCTCCTCTGGGGCTGGTTATGGTGGAGGAGGAATCCTTCGTGATCTTCACGACTTGGTGGTAAAATTCGCTTGTAGTTGAGTTTACCACAAAGACACAAAGGACACGGGAAACCACAAAGTATATGCGTCCGATCTCTCTGGAAATATCGGGACTTCAGTCCTTCCGCGAACGCCGCGTGATCGATTTCGGTCCGTTGCTGCGGGACAATCTCTTCGGCATCTTCGGTCAGACCGGCAGCGGCAAATCGACGATACTCGATGCGATGACGCTTGCCCTGTTCGGTCGGGTGGAGCGGACGAAGGGGAGCTCGATTGCGAGCGCGGTCAACTCCTCCCTCTCCGATTGCTCGGTCGCCTTCCGCTTCGAAATCGAGTCGAACGGTCGCCGCGAGCGCTATCTGGTGGAACGTTCCTACAGGATCCGCAAGTCCGGTATGAAATCGGATGCACGACTGATCCGCGAATCGGACAACCCGCCGACCCCCCTTGCCGACAAGGCCTCCGAGGTTGCCGATGAACTGCACCGGATCATCGGCATCACTGCCGACGACTTCTCCCGCGCCGTCGTTCTTCCACAGGGGGCGTTTGCGGAATTTCTGACGATGGGAGGGAAAGATCGCGGGGCGATGCTGCAGCGCATCTTCGGACTTGAGGGACTGGGGAACCGCATCAATACCCGGCTTGCCGATCTGCGCCGTTCGCTTGAGAGCAGTCGCCGGGGATTCGAGGAGCGTCTGCTGTTGCTGGGGGAGTATAACGACGAAGTCCTTGCCGCACGGGAGGAGGAGTTCCGGAAGGCGGAATCCGGACTTGCCTCAAGCAGAGAGGAACTTGAGAGTGCGGAAAACCGACTGACGTCATCCGAAGAACTGTATGCTCTGATCCTCGATCGGGATACGTTGCTTGCAGGGGAGAAACTGCGGGATGAGGAACGGACACGCCTGGAAGATCTGCGGAATCGCCTTCAATATGCCGAGCGTGCGCTGGAGCTTGAAGGTGTGATGGAGAAGGGGAGGGAGACGGAAGCACGGTGGAAGGCTGCGCGGGAAGAGCTTGAGCGTGCCGAGCTGGCCAGGCGGGAGGGGGAGGCACGTCTGAAAGAGCTTCGCCGACGGAAAGAAAGGGTCGATGTGTGGAGAAGGACGGAGTTGCCGCGACTGGAGAAGGAGAGAGAAGTGCTGCGAATCGTTGCCGATCTTGACGAGCGGATCGTCCTGCTCGAACGTTCGATCCGGGAACGGGAAGCCTCTGTTGAACTATCGAGGCGTGAACTGGCCGCACACTTGCAGCAGGTGGAAGAAGCGTTCGCAGAGGAGCGGAAACTGAAGGAGGGACGGGAAGAGTTGCAGAGGGAAATCAGGGAGGATGAGAGGGAGATCGAAAGCCTTGTCGTCCGACTCCAGACGTTCAGACAACTTGAATCTCTGGCCGGTATGCAGGATGAGAAAAGGAAGAGGTTGAAGGAACTTGGGGAGGAGGAGAAGACCACCCGTGCCCGCCTTGATGGGAACCGCAGAGACATTGCCGGGAAGAAAGAAGAGGAGAAGAAACGGAGTGATGAGCGTGATGAGGCGGAGCGGGAACTGGAAAGAAAACGTCTGGAGAACGGACTTGCCGATGCCCTGCATCTGCTGAAAGAGGGAGAACCCTGTCCGCTCTGCGGATCAGTCGAACATCCCCATCCGCATCGGACCGAAGAGGTTGAGGATCTTGCCCGGTTCAGGGAGCGATGCGATGCCGCCGCAACTGCTCTGAAGGAGACGCTCGCCTCGCTGAACCTTCTTGAGCGGGATGAGGCGATGTTGACATCGACTCTGGACAATCTGAAGAAGAGACGGGAGGAGGTGGAGGACGAACTGGAAAAAGTTGTTGAAGAAACAGCGAAGATGCTCGACGGGATCGATTATGACGGAGAGGTCGGCCACGAGTCTCTGAGGAGGATGTGTGATGAGATCGCCGTCCGGCTTGAGGAAAAGCGAAGGGGAAGAACCGAATCGGAAGAGCATCTGGCGAAGCTTGAACAAGGGCTGAACGCGGCCGCCGGTATTCTCTCCGAAGGGAAGTCGAAAGAATCGGCGTTGCGAGCCGGTATCGATTCGAACGTTGCCGAACTTGAACGGGAGAAGAATGAACGCCGAAGAAGCGCAGTGCTCCGGGAGGATGAACTCAGGGGTGCGGGAATTGCGGTGGAGACCGGAACGGTCCGGGAAGAGCTGGAACGCAGAAGGAACGAGTCGGCACGGTTGCAGGGTGAAGCGGCTGAAGTTGATGAGAACTATACTGAGGTGAGGGAACGTGTGTCGGGAGCGATCAGAGGCTACGAGGAGTGTCGCCGCCTGGCCGAGAGGGAGGAACGGAACAGAAACGAAGCGGCTGCCGAACGGGAGCGGCGGTTGGCGGAGAACGGGTTCGCCTCGCTTGAGGTCTGGGGGGAGGCCCGGCTTTCCGAAAGGGAGCGAGGAGAGATGCGGCGGAAGATCGAGGAACTTCAGGAGAAGATCGGCGGAGAGGAAAAACGGCTGGCGGAGTTGAGCCGGAAGATCGGAGGGATGACGGTGAGCAGGGAGGAGGTGGAGGAGCTTCGCAGCCACACGCAAGTTGCCGCTGAAAGAAACGAAGCCGCAATGATCGCCTTCGGTGAAGCGAAGAAGACACTGGAGGATTGCCGGAGCAAACATACCGAGTGGAAACGGGCGGAAAGCGAGAGCGATCGGGTGGAAAAGGAATATCTGGCGATGAAGCGAGTCTCGACCTTCCTTCAGGGGAATGCTTTCGTCAACTATCTGGCCGACGAACGGCTTCGGCATATCTGCCGGACTGCGTCGGTTCAGCTTGCGCGACTGACGAACGGACGACTGGAAGTGGATGCGGGGGGGAGCGACGGATTCATCGTGCGCGATTTCGGCAACGGAGGAGTGGAGCGTTCGGCAAGTTCGCTCTCCGGCGGAGAGACGTTCCTCGTCTCTCTCTCCCTTGCGCTGGCTCTCTCCGAATCGTTGCAGATGCACGGGGCACCGCTTGAATTCTTTTTCCTGGATGAAGGCTTCGGCACACTCGACAGTGATCTGCTGGAGACGGTGATGGACGCGCTGGACCGGCTCCGCGCCGATTCGCGCCGGGCCATCGGTGTGATCTCCCACGTGGAAAGTCTGCAGGAACGTATTCCGCGTAAACTGATCGTCAGCCCGGCAACGCCCGAGCGGGGGTCGGATGTGCGCGTGGAGGGATAAGGGAATGGCGATTGCCGAAGTGCGATTGTCGAATGAATCGCTTCCGACTTGCCTGGCGAACCTTCGTGTCTCCGCCACGGCGGATGCCTTTGTGGTCATTCCTGCCTGCGGGCAGATGTACCACGAAGACATCAGGAGCAAAAGAAATATCGATTGCCGCTTCTGATATTTCATCCAAAACCCGACAAATACCGTTATGAGCACAAACGATGAAGACTGGCGACTTCTGAATCAGGAGGACTATCTCTCCGGTGTGAAACTTCAGTGGAAGGAGTATCGGCGATACAGTGAAACGTGGGATCACGACCACTGCGCATTCTGCTGGGACAAATTTGCCGAAGCCGATCATATACCCGAAGCGTTACACAGCGGGTATGCCACCGAGGATGATTATTACTGGATTTGCAAAGCATGTTTTGATGACTTCCGGGATCGCTTCAAGTGGGAAGTGGAGGATAAGTAACGGCTGTCGAATGACGATTGCCGGAGTGCGAATGTCGAATGAATCGCTTCCGACTTGCTTGGTGAACCTTGGTGCCTTTGTGGTCATTCCTGCCTGCGGGCAGATGTACCACCAAGTCACCAAGAGCACAAAGGACCACCAAGCACTCCACGAACTCTCGACTCTATGAACTCCACGAACTCTGAGTACCCGATGAAACTGCATGTATTGAGTGATCTGCACTTGGAGTTTGAGTCGTTTGAACCCCGTGCTGTTGATGCCGATGTGATTATTCTGGCCGGAGATATTCATACGAAGGATCAGGGTTTGCTGTGGGCCTTGGAGTCCTTTCCGGATCGACCTGTGCTGTATGTGCTGGGAAACCACGAGTACTACGGGAAAGCCTATCCGAAACACCTTTCAGATCTGAAAGAGAAGGCAAAGGGGACCAACGTGCGGGTAATGGAGAATGAGGCCTGTGTTGTTGATAATGTAAAGTTTATGGGGTGTACGTTGTGGACCGATTTCGGGCTGCTGGGTGATCCGGGTACTGCGGCTTCCGAGGCGATGCAAAGAATGAACGATTACAGAAGAATCAGACTAAGCCCTTCCTATCAGAAACTGCGCTCCCGCGACACGTCTCTTATTCATCATACTTCGCTGAAGTGGTTGCAAGAGGAGATCGGCAGAGATCAAGGATGCAAGCAGGTGGTCATCAGCCATCACGCCCCATCTTCTGAATCCGTTGATCCAACTCTGCGGCACGATATACTGGCTGCCGCCTATGCCTCGGATCTTACGGAGTTCATAAAACAATCCGGTGTCGATCTCTGGATTCACGGCCATCTGCATACGCAAAGTGACTACTACATCGGAGATACAAGAGTGCTTTGCAACCCGAGGGGATACCCTGATGAGCCTAACAAGCGTTTCGTACCGGATCTTGAGATAGATCTGTGAAACGGAATAAATGCCGGGCGGAAGCGGAATGACGATTGCCGAAGTGCGATTGTCGAATGAATCGCTTCCGACTTGCCTGGTGAACCTTCGTGTCTCCGCCACGGCGGATGCCTTTGTGGTCATTC
>CBFGQN010000203.1:0-7112 GCA_965650895.1 uncultured Ignavibacteria bacterium
CGGATGGCAAGGGCCCGGCGTTGCAGCGGCTCGGCCTCCTCATACCGCTTCATCGAAAGATAGGCGTTGCCGATTGCCTGGAGGGAGGAGCGAATCGCCTCGGCGAAGTCATTCTCTTCTCCCATCCGCAGACATCGAAAGTAGTAGGCAAGGGCTTTCGGAATATCTCCTTTCTGTCTGTACAGACGGCCCAGATAGAAGAGGGCGGAGATGATGCCGAGATAGTCCCCGGTCAGTTCCGCAAGGCTGAGTGCCCGCAGGTAGTATTCCACCGGATAGGCGTTCTCGCCGACCGCCTCGTAGAGAATCCCGATGCGAAGGTTGAACATCCCTTCCAGATCCTGCAGACCATGTTCCCATGCCTTGCCGAGTCCGTCGTGCAGGGTTTCCAGCGCAAGACCGTAATCCCCGAGAGAGAGATAGATATCGGCGATGCCGAGGTACGATCCGAGAAGGGGGCGCCATTCCTTCCGGCTCTCCTCCCAGCGGACCGCTTCCAGCTTGTATCGGAGTGCTCCTGCAAAGTCTCCGCTGTAACGCAGAATTGTCGACAGGCCCTCCGTCAGTGTGTGTTGCAGTGATCGGTGCCCTATCCGCAGGGCGATTTCCTCCCCCATCCTGTATTGCCGGATCGCTTCGTCGTAGTTCCCCTGTTCCAGCCAAGTGGTACCGATACCGAAATGTCCGAGTATGGTCCCTTCGGGATCATTTGCCCGCATGGCCGCCTCCAGGCACCGGGTAAAGTAGTCCCGGGCTGCGGCAATCTTCCCCTTGTGATGGAAGATGTTCCCGAGGCCGTTCAGCGCAAAGGCCTTGATCTCTTCCCGTCCGATCTCCCCGGCGATTTCAATTGCCCTGTCGTAATGCTCGACGCCCTCTTCCAGACTGTTTGTCCACCGGCTGAGGACGCCCAGCATGAAGTGACTCCATCCCTCTCCTTCACGATTTCCTGCGCGCCGGTGAAGTTCCAGTCCCCGTTCTCCCTTCTCCTTTCCTTCGGCATAGCGGGCATGGCGCATGTCGTTGTAGGCCAGTGTCGTCAGCGCAGAGGCGATGCCGCGGAGGTAGTCGATCTTCTCCGATCGTCTCAGTCCTTCCAATCCCTCCTGTTCCGACAGGTCCTGATCGAATGACCGGATGTGCCAGGCGTGGGCGTTCAGTCGGTCGATTGCGATGATCTCCTTGTTGACCTGAGGATTCCGGGTCCCCGGTTCCGCAGTCGTCTCTTTATGCATCGGAATTGTTATCAGGTCTCGTTGGATGGTCGTCTCGGAAATGCCTCCCCCTTTGTCGGATCGACCCGGTCAGTCGATAACGCCGGGAATGCCGAATCGAAGTACATGACAACATGCCGAACGGTTTTGTTCCCGAGGGGAAAAACAAGCACAAGCGTTAAGACAACGTTAAGGCAGGTGCTGCAGGTTTGCTGCCGGTGTCGCCGATGCTCTGGGCGGAAGCGGACGTTCAGAAAACGTTAAGGGGGCAGAAGTATACTGGTGGAAGTATATGATCGGCTGTTGTCCCGTTGTGTGCGAAAAAAGACGTGCAGCGAAATTCCGCAACGGGAGTGGCGGCTTTCCGGGATTCCGGAATCGGGAGGCCGGAAGAAAGAACAGAGAAGACCATCACAACACTCAACGTACTGGAGAAATGAGTATGAAACATGCAAAGCGAAGAATTACCGGGAGGAGATTGCCGGGACGAACTCTTGCTGCGATTGTTCTGGCAGGAGCGCTATGCCTGGCCGGGGGGATACCTCTTTCGGCTCAGTGGCATCAAACCTCGGGACCGGCCGGAGCAAATGTTGCCGGGGTGTTTGCCGGTGACGGACTGCTGCTGGCGGCGATCGGCGCCGACGTGTATCGTCGGGAAGGAGAGCTATGGCAACGGATCGGATCGTTTCCGGATGTCGAGCGTCATCCGGCCGTCAGAACCGGAGACATGTGGGCAATGCAGAAGGGGGTGCTCATAGCACAGTATCAGGGACGTATTCTCCGCTCGGTCGATCGTGGTGTGACGTGGGAGATACTCGATGTGGAGGGACAGGGACCTCTGGAGTATAATGGGAGCTTCTATCTCCTGCGGGATGATCCGACATTCCAGCATGATGCGGCGCTTCTGAAATCGAGCGATGGAACGGAGTGGAAGGAAATCGGGACGGTACCGAACTTCAGCAACCAGCCGGAGTTCTTCGGGGGAGCGATCTATGTCACCGCTTCCTACGGAACCGATGTGCTTCGCTCGGAAGATGAGGGAAAGACGTGGGAGACGCTGACGCCCCGGTTCGAGCGGGAGGGGAGAGAATCGTCGGCCGGTACCTCCGGCCTGTTCAGCATTGCCGCCGGTGAGAGTCATCTCTATGGGGCAAGCGGAGCCGAAGTCTTCCGCAGTACTGACGGTGAAGTCTGGACAAACATCAGCGGAGATCTCCCCGAGCCGATGACGATCAGCGAGATTGGAAGTCGAGGAGCTTACCTCTACATCAGAGCACAGACCGGCGAGGTCTATCGCTATGACGGGGAGGAGTGGATCAAGGTGCCGGTGGAACAGGCTCACCGGCTGACCCTTACCGATGACGGCGGTCTTGTCCTTTCCACCTACACCGGCGGATTGTTCCGGGTCGACGGTGCGACGCTGCAATCCGCTCCGATCATCGAAGGTCTGATCCGGACAAACATCTACGCACTCGGCGCGATCGACAATACATTGCTGGCAAGCGCTTCGGGGAAACTCTATCGGTCCGAAGACGGAGGGGAGAACTGGGAAGAGACCAGCGGTTTCGACGGCTGGACCGCCTCTCGCTTTCATACCGCAGGGGGAGTCCTCTATGCTCTGGACGGCACGCCCCACCGGTCGCTCGACAAGGGAAAGACGTGGGAGATGTTCGGTCCGCAATACGACTTTGAACTTGAAGGACATAACTACCACCGGAACGTCTCGGCAATTGCCGCAACCGACGATGCCGTCTATCTCGGCATTTCCGAGTATCGAACCGGGAAGGGAGGGGGCGGCTGGGCTGATGGAGGAGTCTATCGTTCGGACGATAACGGCGAGAGCTGGATGAAGATCGATGCCGGTCTCCCCTACGACGGTGGCTTTGCCACCGCACCGGTCAGCAGTCTGGTTGCCGACGGGAACAATCTGGTGATTACCACCGCAGCAGGAGTCTACCGGTCGACCAACCGCGGGACATATTGGGCACCGGCGATGAACGGGATCACTCCGGAGGATCGGGAGTTCGGTGGCGGGACAGTTCTGGAATCTGCAGGCAAGCTCCTTCTGAGCATGCGTTCCGGTCTGTACGAGTCGACCGATGGCGGCCTGACATGGAATACCGTGGCAATGCTCTTGTCGGCCGAGGAGACCTCGAACATTGCCCTGTTCGATCTCGACGATGAACTGTACGTGCAGACCTACCGATACGATCAGGCCGGCAACGTGGAGTATCGTCTTCTGAAGTACAACGGAAACGAGTGGAAAGATGTCACCGAGTGGCAACCGGAAGGGATTTCCTTCACCACAATGATTCGCCTCGGCAATCACTATTACGGCGGCACAATGGGGCACGGAGTCTGGAAGCTGGACCGCAACCAGTCGATCGGCGGGACTTCGAGCATTGTGGCTGCCGGTTCCGAACGGGAGAATCACGAGCTGTCGGTCGGTCCGAATCCGACTTCGGGATCGGCTGTGCTCTGCTTCCGGTCGGAGAGTGCCGGATCGGCTACCGTAGAGATGTTCAACGGCTTCGGTCGTGCGGTTCTGACAATCGATGGGGTGCGGATTGTTCAGGGGGAGACGATGATTCCGCTCGATCTTTCGACGCTGACCTCCGGTTCCTACTTCGTGAAGGTCACGCCGACGCAGGGGAAGGAGTTGCGTACACAACTTCAGCTTGTCCGATAGGATACGGACGGAAGTTCCTGTCCGGGAGAATCGGACGGGAAATGGATCCTTGATATATGTGTGGACAAGGGAAGGGAGAGACGTATTGGTATATCATTACCGGTGCGTCTCTCCCTATTTTTAACCATGCACATTTTCTTTTCGGATGCTCATCTCGGTCTTGGTTCTCCTGAGGCTTCCCGGCGGCGGGAGCACCATGTCGTCCGCTTCCTTGAATATGTCGGGGAGCGGCGGCCGGAATCGCTCTGGATTGTCGGCGATCTGTTCGACTACTGGTTTGAGTACCGTACGGTGATCCCGCGGCGGTTCGTTCGGACCCTGGGGGCGATTGCCGCGCTGAGTGATGCCGGTATTCCGATCGAGTACGTGATCGGCAACCATGACTTCGGTCACAACGATTTCTTTGAGTCGGAACTTGGCGTGCGGCTCCATCACGATGATGTCGAACGGCATCTTTCCGGGCGTCGTGTGCTGATCTCGCACGGTGACGGGAAAGCACTGAACGATACCGGCTATCTGATCCTGAAAAAAGTTCTTCGGGCAAGAACCTCGAACGTGCTCTGGCGCTGGCTTCATCCGGACATCGGCATCGGTATCGCTTCGGGCGCATCCCGCAGAAGTCGCGATCACACGACGAAGAAGCATTATGGCGGAGAACGTCCGGGCGAGGGGGACGGACTTCAGTTGTTTGCGCGGAAGAAGATCGAGAAGGAAGGGTTCGATCTGGTTGTGATGGGACACAACCATCGTCCGGCAGTGGTGGAATTCAAAGGGGGAACCTACGTGAATCTGGGAAACTGGTTGGGGAGCGAGCGAACCTATCTGGAGATGGATGACGCCGGGCTGGAACTCCGTTCGTTTGCGGGGTGATCTGTTCTTCTCCTGTTGAAGGATCCTGTGCCGCAGGCTGGAGCACCCTCTCAAGGGGCCAGTCGTTCAAGCTTCCAGTCCTCTCCCTGACGCCGGTAGCGAAATCTGTCGTGCAGTCGGCTCGGACGTCCCTGCCAGAACTCGATGGCGGTCGGAATCACCCGGTAGCCTCCCCATGTGGCCGGTCGCGGTATCTCCTCGCCATATTCACGTTCCAGTCCGGCCACCTGTTCTTCCAGTTCTTCTCTGCTGCCGATTACCTGACTTTGCGGCGAGACGACCGCGCTGAGACGGCTTCCCTGCGGACGACCGGCAAAGTAGCGGTCGGACTCGGCCGGATCGACTTTCTCGACCAGCCCTTCGACCCGTACCTGTCTGTTCAGCAGACGCCACCAGAAGATCAGGGCCGCCCGTGGGTTCTCTTCCAGTTCTTTTCCCTTTCGACTTTCATAGTTTGTGAAGAAGAGAAAACCGTGGTCCACACCTTTCAGCAGGACGATCCGGGCCGAGGGAATTCCTTCGGCGGATGCGGTTGCCAGCGTCATGACGTTCACGTCTGTCTGCTCGCTCTCGGCTGCCTCGGCAAACCACAGGTTGAACTGGGTAAAGGGATCGTGGGCAAGATCGGATGCCCGGATTCCCCGGCTTTCGTATTCGCGGCGAATATCGGCGATGCTGTTTGCCATACGTGTTGTTCTCGTTTTCGGTTCCCGGATATACAAGCCCGACAGCAAACTTAAGGAGAGTCAGGGGAGAGGCTCCAGGCCGATGTCGTAATGATCGGTACGATTCGACAGGATTCCGCCCGGCTTCGATGGATGCCGATGATGTGCCCGAGCTGAGGCATCCGGTTTCAGGGCCGGCATGGGATCGCTACCGGAGATGGAGAAGCAAGAGGATTCAATCAGTCCCCTGACCATTTGAACGGTCATAAAGCAACCTGCGATACAATTGCTTACGCAGCCTGCCGGTGAGAATCAGCAAAAGAAAAGCGATTTTAGGGGCAAGACAAGAGGAAGGAGTCGAAAGGTTCGTTTTCTGAAAGAAAAAGCGAAAAAGAAGATGGAAGGCCTCGCTACGGGTGCCTGTCTCCTTTTTCCATTGCAATCCGGGGACTCTTCAAAAGTGGAAGCCAATTCCGGCGACAGAGGAATTCCGGGTGTTCGGAAACATTCCGAATGGTAACTTTTTGCTGAACGTAGAGTCCTGCATCGCCGTATAGTTCGATTCGAAAGTAGCCGTCAACAGCGAGCAAATCCCTTCTGCTTTCTGCATCCGACTGCACATCCACAAAATCTCAGGCCATCATCAACAGAAGGAGTTATGACTATCGAATCCCAGGTAAATCCAAGCCAAAGCGACGGTTACGCCGAACCTAAACGGGTAATGAAAGAGGTAACCAGCCAGGTTGCGCAGCTCGTCGGCAGTTACAAGGAGAGAGTCAGTGCCTTTAATCAGGCTGTGGAAAATGCAGAGCAGATCTGCCGAAGCCAGGTGGAACCGTTTCTTGAGGAGTTGATCGGCAGCATCAAGGATCGGGAAATTCATGCCCGACTCGAAGTACAGAAAGGAGAGGAGGGCGAAGAGGTCTATCCGCGGAGGATTATCGTGTATATCGAACGCATTAATGACACGTACTTCCCTGACAGCAATGCAATGCCGACATTCGTGTTTATCTGCAGCGGATACAAGGGGGGGGGGATCAATATCTCTTCGTATGCGCCGAATGCCAGCCGCCTTGACCTTGGAAGGATCATGAATTCTTCCAAAAACATTGAAAGGGAGCTCGCCGGCTATCTGGTGAAAGGATTTGAGCGCCTTTTCAAGGTCCTATAAAGTGTCTTTATGTAACGCGTGTTACGTTCTCCTGACGCCGTAATCTTGACGACAATCCCGAACCGGAGGAAAACCACCCCGAAATTTTTTTTCGGTGGCGGTAACTTTTGCCTCCGGATCGTGTTTTGGCACCATTGACAGGCATTTTAATTACGGTCAGCGGTATTTCTTTCCAAAATCTAAGAAGTCTGCATTTGATACTGACCGTCTCTCCTTACAACGCAGTGGTTTCGCTTACGCAACCTTGACAGCGTTCTTTCAACCTTCACATAGACCAGGAGAGACTATGCAGATTTTCAGAAATCTTGCTGCGGTGCTCCTCTGTCTTTTTGTTGTCTCAGAAGCAACAGAGCTGTACGGACAGACGACGCCGGCGACGTTCAATCTTCCGTGGCATGACTATCGTGCGCAACGGATTGATAACGACTTCTCATCAATTATCGGAATTTCGGGAACGAATCTCGTTGCCAACTCGACAAACCGGGTCTGGTCGCTGTCGACCA
>CBFGQN010000204.1:0-7099 GCA_965650895.1 uncultured Ignavibacteria bacterium
AGGGGAAATCTACGAACGGTGGGGGAAACCCTCTTCTGCCATTGGCTCCTACACGACGATCGTCTCCGGCTATCCCACTTCTGCCGACTCGATACCGGCCGCCTGGCGAATTCACGCCATCGATGCCGGGGAAGCGGACCTGACGACGTTCGGCTTCTCTCACGACTCGGCAATGTCCGCCTGGGGAGACCGCGTCTTCGACGATCTGACGCGAACCGCCGGATCGCCGAAGCCGGTTCCGGGAATCGAAGCGGCGGCGGTTACCGACAACGGTATACTTCTCGAAGAGAACGTGCCGAACCCGTTCGACGAGACCACAACCATCGGGTTCCGGCTTCCGGGAGAGGCGAAGATTAGACTGAGCGTGAGCGATGAACGGGGAAGGCTGATCGGAGTGATCACCGAGGGGACCACCGGAGCCGGACGACACGAGGTAACGTTCCGGGTCGCCGATCTGCCGAGCGGGCAGTACTTCTACAGTCTGGAAGTGGAGGGGCGTGTTCTGACCCGGAAGATGACGATTCAGCGGTAGGGGACGCGGACACTCTCCGTTCTCTCCGGACTTCGGGAAGGGGGTTGCACGCCTGATCTCTATGAAAAGGCATGCCACCCCTTTTCCCGAAGAGGGCGTATCTTCGGACACGGAACAGTGTTTACGATTGTTCGGCATTGTTCCGGGTGAACAGCACGATGCCGTTATGATCCGTACAGCCGGAGGTTACGATGAAACGCATACTCTCGCTTATCTTCCCGACCATTCTCTGCTCCACATTTTTAGCGGCGCAGCCCCCTGAGAACGCCTGGGAGGAAATCCTCTGGATGCGGACGACGCTCCCTACCGCCGACATCATCACCGGGGGGATCACACCGGACGGGAAAGGGGTGGTGGTCGGCGTCGGAGCGTCGCTCCCCCCCGGTGAGACCCGCCTGTTCGACCTGAAGACGGGGCTGCTTCTCTGGCGCATCCCCACGTTCCAGAAGTTCTCCCGGTATAACTCCCGCGCAAACACCCTTGCCCTGCTGACGCGGGAAGACCGGGAGAAGGTGGAGGTCTGGGATGTCGGGGAACGCCGACTGATCTCCACCTTCCGGGGAGAGTTCGGCGAGCAGATATTCAGCCTGGCTCTCTCCGACAACGGCCGCTACGTCGCCGCCGCCGGCTCCGACAGCACGCTTCAGATCTACGATATCGTCGAGAAGCGGTTTGTCCGGTCGTGGCGGTTTGAGACACTCATCTGGAGTCTCCACCTTTCACCAAGCGGTCGCTATCTCTTCGGCGTTCCGGGAAGATGGGGACCGGAGGGGAAGGGATGGTTGCTCGACGTGGAGACCGGAGAACTGATCAAAAACTTTCGACGAACGACTTTCTGGCCGACCGACGTCAACGTCGCCTTCTCCCCCGACGAACGATACCTTGCCCTCTGCGGATCGTTTGCCGACCGGGACTACGGCGTCAGCATCTACTCGGTGCCGGACTGCACCCCCGTTCGGGAATACTTCGGGTCCGATGATGAGTTTACACAGGGCGACTACTGGTCCTTCCACGCAGTTACCTTTTCACCCGACGGAACGCTTCTGGCGGGAAGATATAAACCGACAAGGTCGAGCAGCCTCGTGTGGGATGTGGAGACGGGTGAGCGACGCGATTCCATCGGCCATCGGGGTCTGACGGACCCCGACATGACGGTCTACGATATCGGCCGGGACAACCGGACAATGTTGATGGGATCAATAACGCGGGGAAGGCTCAACGTATGGGATATAGAGCAGGACAGTCTGATTGCCGATTACTTCGATTTCAGCTATCACTGGCACCAGATCACCCAGGTCCGGTTCTCCGGCTCCGGCAAGTTCATCGCCGCCGGGTTCTACGCCGGGAACATAGGAATCTACGACGCGGAGACCGGGGATACGCTCCTGAACATTCCCCACACACGACAACCGATCTGGAGCGTCAACGGACTTGACATCTCACCGGATGACTCTCTGATTGCCGTCGCCGGTCGGGATTCTCTTCTGACGTTCTATGCAAGTTCAACGGGAGAACGCCTCCGCGTCTCCGCCAACCTCGGTTCCCCGGCGGGACTTGTCGAGTTCCTGCGGGACGGCCGGATGGTGGCAACCGCTTCCGAGGAGGGAATCACACTCTTCACCACACAAGACCTTGAACCCGCGCTGACGATTCCGGAACCGGGAACTCCTCTCTTCGCTCTTTCTCCGGATGGAACGGAACTTGTGTCGGTCAGCGGCACCGGGCGTATCCGCCTCTGGGATGCAGGTACGGGAAGTTTTCTGAGAGAAATCGGAGAACAAGAGGGTACGCAGGAAGTAGTCTGGTCACCGGACGGGAAGTTCATCGCCCTCTGCAAAAAAGAGGGTTCCATTCACGTATGGGATGCACAAACCGGAAATGCACATCGCCACTGGCGACATGATGCCCTGGTCAACACGATCCGTTTCTCGCCCGACTCAAAGTTCCTGGTTTCGGGTGGAGAAGACTCCACAATGCGGGTCTGGAGCATTGAACAGGATCGCGAAGTCTATCGTTATACCGACTTTCCGATTCCGATCACCCGACTTGAAATCTCACCCGACGGATCACAGGTCATCACCGCATCCACATACCAGCCGTTTGATTTCTCTTTGACTATGTGGAACAGAGAGTGGCCGACTTTATCAGTAAAGGAACACAGAGTTCATTCCGGAACCATAGAGTTGCTTTCAATCACTCCTCATCCCGCATCAAATGCATGCCGTCTTCACTTCAGTCTGACTGCACCGGCAGACATCATCATAACGCTGCACAATGTATTGGGCCAACAAGTCCGCACCCTGAAAGCCGGGTGGCTGAAGACAGGGGAACACGACATCACCATCAACACAACGGATCTTTTACCCGGCGTCTATCACTGTCGGATTCAAACGGGGGACGGACGGAAGAGCACACTGCGTTTCATCGTTCAATAAGAGTTTACTTCCTTTCATCCTCGGCCGGGAGCGTCACGCTTGTCGGAACCTCTTCGGATTCCCTCCGGCGAGGAGTCGTCGACGTTCCGGCGGCTGATTCCTGCGGAGCCCCGGCAGGATTCACCGTTGTGCCGGCGGCCTCTTCTGTGGGGGGGGCGTCAGGCGCCCCTTCCCCCTCTTCGGTCTCCACTGTTACGGTATCGGTCGTCGTGGTGTCGGTTATCGATGTCGCGCCGGTCGTATCGGTCCGGCCGCCGCGGATCGGCGTTCGTATCTCCACAACCACCGTGCGGGAATAGTACCGTCCTTCGGGATAATCGTTGTTGTAGATCGTATCCCGCTCGCCGACGCCGATAATCTCCACATCCTCAAGTCCCATGATCTGTGCGGCCCGTTCGGCCCGGTGCGTTGCCAGTCGCTTGTTGTAGTAGGGCAGACCGATCCGGTCGGTGTAGCCGGTAATCGTCACCTCCGATTCCGGCGAAATCCGTTCATCCATGATCATCGCCGCCTGTTGCGAGAAATCGAAAATGCCGGCCGAATCGAAACTGTAGAGGAGAAGATTATAACGATCGACATACATCCCCTCTTCCATGCTCCGATCCACCCGGAATCCGCCCTCTTCAACAAACCAGACCGTCGTGCTCGGCAGGGAGAGACGCCGCGTGTAGAGAGAGTCGAGAATAATAAGTTCGGAAGTGATCTCGATCGGTCCGCGCCGATTCAGATCGGGCCGGGATTTCAGTTCCAGATCGATCTGTTCCGGCGGGGGACCGAACCCTGTGGCGGCCCGCTGGATCACCGAATCGCCGACCATCACATCGACCTGCCACGATTCAAGTTGAGCAATCGAATCGGGAACATCTGAAACCGGAGGGAGCAGCCGGATGGTGCCGGCCGGTTCCAGCAGCAGCGTATCGGGGAGTCGGACCGGTTCAAGCATCGACAGCATCGTCGAGTGGATCTCCACACGCTGGTTCTCCACATCCCCCTCCAGCGTATCGACTTCACTGAGGGAAGGATTGTTCGGCAACCCCCGGGCAATGACCTGCATACGATCTTCCCTGATCCGCCAGACATCCCGCAGATAATCCCGCACAGCCTCCGCCCGACGAAGGGCCAGGCTGCTGTCGGCCATCTCGAACTGTCCCACGCAGCCGGTAATCGTAATATCGGCCGTTCGCCTGGTCCGCAACCGATAGCCGATAACGTTCAGAATTTCATAGTACACATTCATCGTCGAGCCCCGCTCGATCCGTTCCTCCTGCCAGGTCCGCACGTCGCGCCGGTCGATCATCTTGTATCGTGCCGGAATAGCGGCGGAATCCCGCTCGAAGAAAATGTAGGGAAGCAGGGCGTGAACTTCCGTCTGCTGCACCTGCTGCGAACGGGCGACGAGCGTGTCGACCAGTCCCTCATCGGTCACCCCTTTCGCCTCGATTCTCGTGACGGTATCCTCGACAACGGCCGTATCCGGAGGGGGGGGAGGAGGAGGAGGTTCCGCACGACGACGACCGAAGCCGGTTTTCAGACCGAGTGTGAAGGAGATCATGTCGGCCCGCCAGTCACGATCCGATCCGAAGGCTGTCGTGATGTCGCCGATCATCGGCGCGTACTGGGCATCAAGCAGAAGGTAGACCTGATCGGTCAGCCCGATTTCAACCCCCACCCCGACGGCCGCCCCGAGCTTCATGTCCGGCTTCGGCACGGCACCGTTGGTGACACGCGTTCTGCGGGGACCGTTGACGCCGGGGAAGATCAGTCCGCCGTCGGACACGATCTGCTCCGAATAGTCGTAGGTTGTCGTCAGCGGGACCAGTAGGGAGGGACCGGCAAAAAGATAGAGCGGCAAGGATTCCGGCATCACGCGCAGGTGAGGCGTCAGGGACAGATAGTTCAGCGAACTCGGGACGGTTGCCTCGACCATTGCCGGACGCACGGTCCCGCCGGGAGTGGTCACGTCAACACGGTTTTCGTACTGCGCGGTCATCTCTCCGCCCCGCTGCTGCATCGAGAGTCGCGCTCCGACGCCGAAAATATCGCTCAGGGGGAACTCCACCAGAAGTCCTCCGATCCACCCGGTCCCGGAGCCTTCGGTGAAAAGCCGTTCGGTGGGAGCCGGAGGCCCTCCCGTCAGACTGAAAGGATCAAGGCTGACCGAATGTGAGTTCAGGGTGATGCCGCCGAAGAGACCGATATAGCCGAGCGGTTCCGGCGGACCTGCAGCGGTATCTTCCTGCGCAACCCCTTTCCCGACCGTCAGAACCAGGAGAAGAAGAGAGGAAAGCACTGTTTTGCAAGACACCCGTACGGCGATGTTCACGTAGCTGACCATGATTACCAATGAATTATTCACATCAGGCGGAACGCCCTGAAGGAGATGACAGTTCCCGTTATCCTTATCTTTGCACAACTTTCCGATCTCAAAAGTCGAAATCATGACATATACGATTCCTTTTTCCGTTGAAGAACGGACAAAACTTTGCCTGATCGAACTGCTGGATCTTTCGCAGCAGCATGTAATCGCGGAGATATACCGGCAGGAGCGGGAGCCGGGAGCCCACACCGTCGAATTCGACCCTTCGGTTGTGGAAGAAGGGCTGGCCGCAGGGGTCTACATCCTGCGTATCAGCATCGGGGACCACTCCGAGGCCTATCCGTTCCGCTATATGCCCTAACGCCCCCCTTCAACCAAAGGTTAGCTCTGCTGCGGAATGGACCTGCGGACAATATCCTCAGGTCCACCACCCTTCCGGTCCCGTTCCTTCTCCTCCCCTTTTTCTACAGACCGACTTCCTTCAGCGCGGCCTGTTCCGATTTGCCGAAGCGAATCTCCTGTTGCACATCCTGAAGCTGCTGGAGGGTTCCCCCTCCCCGGACAAAGGCTTCGATGCCGGCATCGGACATCCCGACCGATTTCAGCGCCTGGTAGTCCCGTCCGGCCAGGACATCATCCTTCCCGTCAACGAACTTCCGTTCGGCAATCCGGAGAATTGTCGGCTCGCCGATGCCGCCATGTTTCATGACGCGAAGATCCGATTCCCACTGACGGACGGCTCCCATCTTCACAAGCTCCACCAGAGCGGTTCCGGAGAACCCGGCCCCACTGAGCGTCTGCATCTCCATGCCGATATCGAAATCGAGTCCCTCGTCATGCATCATTCTGACGATTTCGACCGCAACGGTTCCATCCAGCCCCCCTCGTTTGGCAGTCTCCAGTTGTGCAACTTCCTCTTCACTCAGATCGAGACGGCTCAGTTCGGCCGCAGCGGTCTCCTCGTATCCGGCCGTTGCCAGAGCTCCCTTGTCGACTTCATCAATCTCTCCTCCGCCGCACGCGGAGACCGATACCGCCAGAGAAAAAAGGAGGAGAAGGGAAAGTATATACCGTCCGGTGACTGATCGATTCATAGTATTATTCGGCATCATTGATATGACACGTTCTGATTCCATCTCTTACTTCAACAGGATTTGCTCTACGAGCGTTCCTCCACGGTCTCGGTCTCCCCTTCACCATGTTCATGCACCCCCTCCGGGTCCGTTATCTCAACACTCTCTACCGCCTCTTCGGTTTCGCTCTTTTCCTCAATATTCGGAAGCGCATCCTCCACATTCTCTTCGTCCGACCCAGCATGTTCAACCTCGATCTTTTCCATCTCCACTGACGCCTCCTCCTCCTGAGGTCCCTCTGCCTCTATCAGTTCTCCCCTCTCTCCGTCCCCCTGGTCCCCATTCTCCCTGTCGTCTCCCTTGTTCTCCTCATCAAGCTCCAACAATTCCTGGGTCACCTCTGCCACAGCCCCCTCCGGTCGTGAGGCCAGATAGGCATCATCCTCCATCAGCTCTTCGAGTTCGCGAAGTTTCGGAAGGTCGCTCAGGCTGTTCAGACCGAAGGCTCTGAGAAAATCCTCCGTCGTACCGTACAGCAGGGGTTTGCCGACCGCATCGCTCCGTCCGGTGATGGCAATCAGATTTCGCTCCAGAAGCGAAAGGAGGACCTGGTCACAGTTGACTCCACGAATCGCTTCAACTTCCGGCTTGGTGACCGGCTGGCGGTAGGCAACAATGGAAAGCGTTTCCAGCGAGGCGGGGGAAAGTCTGCGCCGCGAACGTTCCTTCGAGAGGAGGCCGA
>CBFGQN010000205.1:0-7087 GCA_965650895.1 uncultured Ignavibacteria bacterium
GAAGGCGAGCAGCGCCGTCGTAACTAGCAAGAGGGCGGGGAGGGGGGACATGCGGCGATCGACGGACTGTATCTGGTGGGGGAAGATCAGTTGATCGACAGCCACACCTCGATCGACCACGCGGTGCCGAACTGTACGAGCCACGAACTCTACAAGGGAATCCTTCGCGGAAACGGACACGGCGTCTTCAACGGCAAGATCTTTGTTCGCAAGGATGCACAGAAGACCGACTCGGTGCAGTCGAACATGAACCTGCTGCTGTCGGACGAGGCGGAGATCGACACGAAACCGCAGCTTGAGATCTTTGCCGACGATGTGAAGTGTACTCACGGCGCTACGATCGGTCGACTGGACGAGACCTCGATCTTCTATCTTCGGGCGCGGGGTATCGGGAAGGAGCATGCACGGAAGATGCTGACCTATGCCTTTGCCGCCGAGGTTATCGAGCACATCGGCGATGAGGCCCTTCGGGGGTATGCAATGGAGTTGCTTGACGCACGGCTTGAGAAATAAGAAGCAGACACGCAGCAGAGGGGATCGAAGTTCATGAACACTCTTCTCGACAACCGGAAGGAACGGCTCCTGACCGACCTGAACAATTTCGTCCGCGAGGACTTCCCGATTCTTGAGCGGGAGATTCGTGGGAAGCGACTCGTCTACCTGGACAATGCCGCCACCACCCAGAAACCCCGCCAGGTCCTTGAGGCTCTGGACGGATACTACCGGCAACACAACGCCAACGTTCACCGGGGTGTCCACACGCTCAGTCAGGAGGCGACCGATCTCTACGAGAACGCACGGCGTCAGGTGGCTTCGTTCATCAATGCAGGAAGCGAATCGGAGATCATCTTTCTTCGAGGCTGCACCGAAGGGGTGAACCTTGTCGCCTCCACGTATGGTCGGGCAAACGTGAAGGAGGGGGACGAGGTGGTGATCTCCGCTATGGAGCATCATTCCAACATCGTGCCGTGGCAGATGCTCTGCGAATCGACCGGGGCAAAGCTGAAAGTGATCCCGATGAACGAGCGTGGGGAGCTGTCGCTGCAGAAGTATGAGGAAGCGTTGAGCGACCGGACGCGGATCGTCGCGGTGGTTCACGTATCGAATTCACTCGGGACGATCAATCCGGTCAAGGAGATCATCGAGATTGCCCATCGCCGCGGAATCCCCGTTCTGCTGGACGGTGCCCAGGCCATGGCGCACGAAAAGGTGGATGTGCAGGAATTGGGGGTGGACTTCTATACGATTTCCGGTCACAAGGTCTTTGCCCCGACCGGCATCGGGGCGCTTTATGCCCGGAGGGAACATCTGGAGAAGATGCCGCCATATCACGGAGGGGGAGAGATGATCCGTTCGGTGACGTTCGAGAAGACGACCTATGCCGAGGCTCCGGCGAAGTTCGAGGCCGGGACGCCGAATATCGGCGGAGCTATTGCGCTGGGGGCTGCCCTGAAGTATGTGGAAGGAGTGGGGCGCGAGCGGATTGCGGCCTGGGAGGGGGAGCTTCTGCGCTACGGTACGGAGAAGTTGAAGGAGATCGACGGCTTGCGACTGATCGGCACGGCTGAAAAGAAGGTGAGCATCCTCGCGTTCACGCTCGACTTCGCCCACCCCCACGACGTGGGGACGATTCTCGACGGTGAAGGGGTGGCCGTCCGGACCGGACATCACTGCACGCAGCCGGTGATGCGGTTCTTCGGCATCCCGGCCACAACGCGGGCCTCGCTGGCCTTCTACAATACCAAGGAAGACATCGATGCCCTTGTCGACGCACTCGGCAAGGTCAGGGAGATATTCGGATGAACGAGGACGTACGAGAGCTCTATCAGCAGATCATTCTGGATCACAACAAGAACCCGAAGAACTTCCGGGAGATGGAGAATCCGGACAGGAGGGTGGAGGCATATAATCCTCTCTGCGGCGACCACTACACGATCTATATGATGCTGGAGAATGATCGGGTTGCCGATATCAGCTTCCAGGGATCGGGATGTGCAATCTCCAAGGCCTCGGCCTCGGTGATGACCGAACTGGTGAAGGGGAAGACGAAAGAGGAGGCCGAGAGGCTCTTCGAGCAGTTCCATGACCTTGTGACCGGAAAGCTGGAGGCCGATATGTTCGAGCTCGGGAAGCTGGCCGTGTTTGCCGGGGTCCGGGACTATCCGGCCCGCGTCAAGTGTGCCTCCCTTTCGTGGCATACGATGCACGCGGCCCTGACAAGCGGGCAGGAAACGGTCACCACGGAATAGAAATCGAAAAGAAGAATGAGACCGATCGGCGATATCAATTGTCGGGTCGGTCGGCATCCAAAGAGATGAAGAGTATGAACGTGCTGCTGACAAAGGAACAGATCAGGGATCAGGCGATCGACATCCTGAAGACGATCTACGATCCGGAGATTCCGGTCAACATCTATGAATTGGGTCTTATCTACGATGTGGAGATCAGCGACGACGACGAAGTGCTGGTCACGATGACCCTGACCGCACCGAACTGTCCGGTTGCCGGTTCGCTTCCGATGGAGGTGGAGAACAAACTGAAGGGGCTTCACGGTATCACCGACGCCCGCGTGGAGATCACCTGGGATCCGCCGTGGGAGATGAGCAAAATGAGCGAGGAAGCGAAACTGCAGTTGGGATTGCTGTAGTACAGGACCGGAGGAGCGCAGGTTAAAGAGGGGGAGAGTATCGTTCACTTCATTGGCGTCCCGGCTTCGGCTGCGTGAGGCTTCAGACTTTACCATGAAATTCAGTACACAGGAAGAATACGGACTGCGGTGTCTTCTGCAGATTGCCAGGGCGGGGGGAGGCAGGAGCCTGACGATCCCGGAGATCAGTCAGGCTGAAGGTCTCTCCGAGGCAAACGTTGCGAAGATCCTCCGGATTCTCAGAATGGGAGGATTTATCCGGAGCGAACGGGGGCGGGACGGGGGATACGCCCTGGCGAAACCTCCGGAAGAAATTATTCTTGGAAACGTCCTGGCATCTCTCGGCGGACGGATCGTTGAAGATGATTTCTGTTCCCGACACAGTGGTGTGCAGCGCATCTGCGTCCATTCGGTCGATTGCACGGTGATGAGTCTATGGGAGAATGTGCAGGGGGCGATCGATCAGGTCCTCTTCTCAACGACGTTGCAGGATCTTCTGCCCCATTCCGAAGCCGTTCCCGGGGAGGTTCTGATAAAAACATAGTTTCCAATGCGCTATGAAACGTATTACCCTTTCGCCCCTGCTTCTCCTCCTTTTTCTTCACCCGGCGGTCTTCTTTGCCCAGTCCGATTCAGCGAAGACCGATACCGACGAAGTGATCGGGACTTCTCTGACGTTCCGGCCTCAGCTCCGCTCTCTGCAGGTCGACCTGCTGAAGCTTCTTGCACTCGATCTTCTCATCAATCTCGACGTGGATGTGCTGTGCCTTGGCGACCGGTACTCATTCGGTCTGCGTTCGCAATATCTGAATCGTACATGTTCCAGTCTTCTTTCGGGAGACGGCTCCTGTGATCAGTATCTGAACTATTCGGCCTTGCTCTACGGATCGATCTACTTCCCTTCGACCGACACCGACAACGATTGCCGACTGACCCTGACCGCCGGATTGGGGTCGGTCTTGACGTACGAGTCGCAGCCTCTTCTGGAACACCTCTATCCGGTGATCGGTCTGGAAGCGCAGATTCGACTTCCCGCATGGTTCTCCGCCACGGCGGACTACTTTCTGGTTCCCGGTTTTCAGGAGTCGATGGACGGATACATGCCGGTAGGAGTCAGAATGGGATATGCCCGGTGGTAACCCGTCTCACCACTTCTTCATCCGTCGATCAGCTGATCACTGGGGTCCGGCTATTCCTCTTCCCGCAGATTTTCCAGCACCGAGAAGTCTTCAAGTGTCGTCATATCGCCGGAGACCTGTCCGGTTGCGGCGATCTCCCGCAGCAGGCGGCGCATGATCTTCCCCGAACGGGTTTTCGGCAGGGCTTCGGCGAAGCGGATCTCATCCGGCTTTGCGATGCTGCCGATCTCCTGCGCGACATGTTCCCGCAGCTTCTCCTTCAGCAGGGTATTCGGTTCGTTCCTTCCTCCCAGCGTCACAAAGGCGACAAGAGCATTCCCCTTGATCTCGTCCGGACGGGCCACCACCGCCGCCTCCACGACGGAGTGGTGGGCGACGAGCGATGACTCGATCTCGGCCGTCCCCAGTCGATGTCCGGAAACGTTGACCACATCATCGACCCGACCCATCACCCAGAAATATCCGTCTTTATCCTTCCGTGCGCCGTCGCCGGTGAAGTACCATCCCTTGTACTGACTCCAGTAGGTCTCCCTGAACCGTTGATCGTCGCCGTAGAGCGTCCGGAGCATCGAGGGCCACGGATGTTTGACGACGAGGTAGCCACCCTCATTCGGCTTGCAGCTTGTTCCGTCCTTCCGGACGACATCGGCCTGAATGCCGGGGAGGGGGAGCGTGGCCGATCCCGGTTTTGTCGGTGTGGTTCCGGGAAGTGGAGAGATCATGATTCCCCCGGTCTCGGTCTGCCACCATGTATCGACGATCGGGCAGTTCCCGGAGCCGATCACCCGGTGATACCACATCCACGCCTCGGGGTTGATCGGCTCGCCGACCGTGCCGAGGAGTCGGAGGGAGGAGAGATCATGTCTCTTCGGATATTCTTCCCCCCACCGCATAAAGGCCCGGATGGCGGTCGGGGCGGTGTAGAAGATCGAGACTCTGTGGCGTTCGATAATGTCCCAGAATCTGTCCGGAGCAGGGTAGTTCGGCGCCCCCTCGTACATCATCGTCGTTGCCCCGTTGAGAAGCGGACCGTAGACGACGTAGGAATGTCCGGTCACCCAGCCGATGTCGGCCGAGCACCAGTAGATATCCTCATCTTTCAGGTCGAAGACCATCCGGGTGGTATACCAGGCCCAGAGCATATTCCCGGCAGTCGTGTGCAGAATCCCTTTCGGTTTGCCGGTTGAGCCGGAAGTATAGAGGATATACAGAGGATGCTCGCTGTCGAGCCTGGCCGCCTTGTGAACTGTCGATTGTTCGGAGACGAGATCTTCCCACCAGATATCCCGCTTCCGTTTCATGTGAACGTCGGTGCCGGTCCGTTTCAGCACGATCATATGCTCCAGCGTCGGCATCTTCCGGGCGGCTTCGTCGGCCGCCTCCTTCAGATTGATTCCACTCCCTCTGCGATAGGATCCGTCCTGTGTGATCAGAACTTTTGCGTGGGAGTCGTTCATCCGTTCTCTCAGCGCATCTGCACTGAATCCGCCGAAGACGATGTTGTGGACCGCACCGATCCGGGCGCAGGCCAGCATGGCGATTGCGGCCTCCGGAACCATCCCCATATAGATGCCGACAGTATCCCCTTTCTTCACACCGAGCGATTCAAGTCCATTCGCGAATCGGCAGACTTCGCTGTGGAGTTGCTGATAGGTCAACGTCCGGATCTCTCCCGGTTCCCCTTCCCAGATAATCGCCGCCTTTGTCCTTCTCCAGGAATCGAGATGGCGGTCGAGGCAGTTATAGCTCAGATTCGTTTTCCCGCCGACGAACCACTTTGCGTGCGGAGCCTTCCAGTTCAGAAGCCGCTTCCACGGCGTAAACCAGTGGAGTTCCGACGCGAGATCCCCCCAGAACTTCTCCGGATCGTTCTCGGCCAGACGGCGCAGTTGCTTGTATTTGCGAAGCGAACCGATCCGGGCGGTCTCGGCAAATTCAGCGGAAGGAGAGAAAACCCGGTCTTCCTGAAGGATCGATTCGATGGCGTCGTTTGTCTTCTTTGCGGTTGCGTTGCGGGAATTTCCGGCCATTGGTACTCAACATTGAATAGTGATCGGGAAGTGTTCCGTTTGCCGCAGAAGATAAGAAAACAGGCTCACAGTGTCTGTGAGCCTGCTGGAGATTGCGTGTGATGTGGTGGAAAAGTGGAGGAAGTCTTCCTACCAGGGGAGTCCCGGCAGCAGCGTCTTGCCGACATCCGGAACGGAGTTGTGGGCCTCTTCATAGAGAAGTCCCTTGCTTTCGCCGACGTTCTCGGGATCGGGCATGTTGACGCTCAGGTCGATGATCTCCACCTTCAGGTAGACCTTCCCGTACTTGGTGAAGTAGGTCCCCCAGATCATCTTGTCCGCCTCCAGCGCCTCGGCAATCGTCCAGACATCGGTTTCATAGCTCGGACTCTTCGTGTCGACGTTCTGGGCAAGCATCTGGTCCTGAACATCAATGTTCGGGATCAACTCAAACTCCTCGCCGACGGACTCCTGCTCGTTGAACCAGGCTTCAAGTGAGTCGGCATAGCTCCAGCTCAGCGATTCGTATTGTTCCTCACCATAGAGATTCTTGAAGGGGAAGATGGCGATCACAGGCTTGTCGGCATCCTGGGCGAAAAGCGCAAGTGAGCCTGAGAAGAAGAGGGCAAGGACGGCAAAGACTGTGATGTGCTTCATAATCGTGGAAGATGTATTGCGGTTCATTCGGTCCATTCTATCAATTCGCGGTTATTTGCGATGCGGTCGTTTGTCACGACGATCCGGGTGACGTTTAATGGAGGGGGAGCGTGTGGGGGAACAGTAACTCTAAGACCGGATCGAATATAGGGAGAAAAACCATGAAGATGAACCGGGTTGGGGACGATTTTGTAGATTCCGGCCGACCGACAATCGAAATTTGCCCGCGCACCATGAATCTGCACGAAATACGGGAGCTTGCCGCAGCCTATTCGGCCGCGGAGCTTGATCGGATGATCGAGTCGTCCCTTGCGGTCGATCCTGAGGGGATTATCACCGATCCCCTCAAGTCGGAACGATTCGGCTCCCTGGTCAAGGCCAGGACAGTACGCCTGCTGATGGAATCGGGACTGCCTCTCCACGACGCGGTCCGCGAACTTGGAAGAACGATGAGAAACGGCGTGGGAAAGCGAAAGGACGAAGGGTAGCACTACTCCTCCGTCCTTGCGAACGCTCGAACCGTTATCTCTCCCATCACGCGAGCTACTTCAATCCCGTCTCCATCTGCTGGAATTCCGGTTGGACATTCACCCCGCCGACGCGACGCCACGTCGTATCCTCAAGCGAACAGAGAA
>CBFGQN010000206.1:0-7059 GCA_965650895.1 uncultured Ignavibacteria bacterium
GGGTCGGGCGGCAGCCCGCGCCCGCCGCGGGGGGCGGCGCCCGTCGCGCCCCCCGGGGGGGGGTGAGGTATCAGCTATGAGCAGTGAGCTTTGAGGGGTGGGCTATGAGCAGTGAGCTTTCAGCTTTGAGGGGTGTTGAGGAGGTGGATATGGATGTGAGAACGGGGAAGGGCCGTTTGGACGGACTTCCCCGTTTTACCGTTTCATCGTTTTGCGGACTCTCTCTTTTTTGAATTTTTCCTTTTGAATTTTGCATTGATCCCATGTACAATCGTCGCGGTTTCTTCTCGAAAGTCGGTTCCATCTTCGAGCGGCAGGGAGACTCGGTCTTCTTCGGCGCGCAGTTCGTCATCAACGTCTACGGCGAGAACATCCTTCGCTCCAGGCTTCACCAGGTGATCGAGAGCGGCGGGTCGATCGAGACGCCGGAGGAGAAACGCTCCTACTACAAGAGGATCGCCGCGCTGCTGCGGGAAGATCTTCCCTTCCTCGAATACGGCTATTGGGACTTCATCACAAAAAAAGGTGAGGCCGATGCGGAGTTCAATGAGTGGGTCACCAGCATCAGCGCGATGATGGCGACCGAGGAGGAGGAGTTCGGCGACGAGATCGATGAGATGCACCGGCTGAGCAGCGACAAGAGCTATGTGGTCATCACCCTCCTCTTCCTGCTGGAGAATACCGACGCGCTGGCCCCGTTCTTCGAGAAGATCGACCAGATCGAGGAGGACGACTACTTCTCGAAAAGCGGCTTCGCCGACCTGATCGATTCGCTCGCCTATATCGACTTCGAGTACAGCTTCGCCGACGCCTCCTTCATCATGCCGGGAAGTAACGAGGACGGAGTATCGTGGGAGGATATCCGGGGCGAAGGCTGGGAGTATCTGAAGCCGGTCATGGGGATCTGATCTCCCCTTGGTGATTCTTTGTGCTCTTGGTGCCTTTGTGGTAAGAATCAGAATCACCACAAAGACACGAAGGGCACAAAGGATCACCAAGAGTTTACCCGCTTTCCCACACCCGCTTCCTTACCATCTCCGCCTGGTGCCGCGGACGGATTCTTCGGCGGGCCAGAAGTTTTTCCAGTTCCCTGACGACTTCCGAGAGATGCTTCCATGAGTGGTGGGGCAATCCGTTCCTGTTGCAGTAGGCGGCCAGATTTCCCTTGGCAAAGATCACGTCGGCCGTTTCCGCCGGACAGAAGTCGCTCAGCCCGTCGCCGATGTAGATGATCCGCTCGTCCGGCTTCGACCGGGTCAGGACCACGTTCCGTTTGCAGACCGCAGACGGACATTCGCAACCGTCGGCGGAATAGGGAAAGCGGATGTTCAGTTCTCCGTTCTCCCCTGTCCGGGCATCGTTGCAGATCACATCCGGATCATCGAAGCCGTGGAGCGCAAGGTAGCGGTTGACGTAGATGCTCAGTCCGTCGCTCAGGATCGTAAAGGGGACCTTCTCGTCCCGGACAAGCTGCAGAAGACTGGAGAAATCAGGATCGATCGGAATCGTGCGAAGATACTCATCCAGCAATTCGTCGCTCAGCGGTTCCTTCAGCGTGGCGGCCACACTCCGCCAGTAGTCGCGGATGCCGAGGCTCCCCTCCACCAGCCGGTCGTGCCACGGCGACTGCTCGCCGTAGCGATCAAACAGATCATATCCTATATCCTGCGTTGAAATCGTCCCGTCGAAATCGCAGAAGATTCTGACGGGATGGAGTCGTTCACTCTTCATACTCTGTCCGTTGCCTTCACTTTTCCGGAACCTTCTTCCCGCCAGTACCCGATTCACACATCCATCAGAAAAATACTCCATCCTCCTCCAACCCTGCCGGTTCGCCACAGACCGAAACGTCCTTGTCGACCGAAGGTCCGTATGTTTCCCTGCAATCATTCGATTGCCTCTTTCCCGATCCCGATCATCACCGAAAAAATTTTCCGAAGGCCGGCATTCGTTCCGGACCACGAAACGATACCGAACAGTTTGAATCGACACGAACGAGATGGAACCACAGATATTCAGGACATTGAAGGAACGGCTTGAGTGGACCGGCGAGGCCCCGGTACACTTCACGGAACTGAGCGAGGAAGAGCTGACATCCCTGACGGGGGAACAGGCCCAGGAGCTGATCTCGCTGTTCGGCTACAATACGATGATCCGTCTGCCGGAACGGGAGCGGAACTTCTTCGACTGGTTGCGGGGGAACGATCCCTCGGTCTGGGAAGATCTCTGGGATGCCGAAGACGACCGGCAATATTATGTCAGTATGTCCCACCTGAAGAGTTTCCTCCCCGGACAACGCGGGTTCCCGATCTGCGATCTCGTCGGACAGGAAAACTTCTACTTCACATCGGACGAGATCACCGAGAACGACGGAAAGATCTTTGTGGAGAATGCCCTGGACGTTATCGCCGACCGGGGAAAGCTTGCAATGGAGCAGGCATTCGCCGTCGAAGTCTGGCGCGGACCGATTGACCAGTGGCGATTTGCCTGGATGTACAACCTTCCGCTCGACGACGTCAAGAAAATGGTCCGATGGCTGATCACCGAGGGAGTTCTGGACGTGCCGAAGCAACGTCCGGAAGACCAACCGCCGATCGAGGTGACGCCGCCACCAAACGGAACGCCCTCGTATGAGTGAGCGTGACGTCCTTGTTCTGAAATTCGGCGGCACCTCGGTGCAGGATGCCGAAGCGATGCGGCGTGTGGTCTCCATCGTTCGCGGGGAGGGGAAAGATCGTCCCGTGGTCGTCACCTCCGCCTGCGCCGGGATCACGAACGATCTTGTCGCCTGCGGCGAACGATGCTCGGAGATGGACGAGGCCGGAGCGATGGAGATCGTCGGGAGGATCGCCGAGCGGCATCATCGCATCCTGGGCGATCTGTGCGGGAAGGAATCGCCGAACCATTGCGGGGAGGAACTGGAGCGGGGGCTGGAAGAACTGCGCAGATTTATTCGCGGAACGATGCTGCTGGGAGAGACGACTCCGCGAACGATCGACACGATCCTCTCCTTCGGCGAACGCCTCTCCTCACTCCTTTTGAAAACGGCATTTGATGAGGCCGGGATCCGTGCCGGACTTGCCGACAGCCGGGACTTCATCATCACCGACGGACGTCACGGTTCGGCCGTTCCGATGATGCCGGAGATTGAACGGCGCGCACCGGAGATTCTTCAGGCTCTGCGGGAAGACCACGACGTGGTAATCGCCCAGGGCTTCATCGGCAGGACGACCGACGGGGTAACGACGACGATCGGTCGGGGAGGAAGCGACCACACGGCCGCGCTGATCGGCGGTGCGCTCGGTGCGAAGGAGATACAGATCTGGACCGATGTCGACGGCGTGTTGACGGCCGATCCTCGGCTTGTGGCCGAAGCCCGCGCCGTTCCGGAGATGACCTTCACCGAGGCGCGCGAGCTTGCCTGGTTCGGCGCAAAGGTTCTTCATCCCGACACGATCCTCCCGGCGGTGGCGAAGAACATCCCGGTCGTCATCCGGAACTCGCACGCCCCGTCGGCGCCGGGGACACGCATCTGGCCGGACGGGCATGGGATCACACCCGGCTTCCACTCGCTGACGATCAAGCGCGACCTGATTCTGGCGGAACTTGCGGTGAAGAATCAGGGAGAGGAACAGGAGACGATCTCCGGAGCAATGAGTCTCTTCGCCCACCACCACGCACCGGTCGAATGCGCAGTCATCGCCGAGTCGCGAGCCTCCGTTCTTGTCTCCAAAGCGTTATGGAACGACCGACTTCTGGTCGCCCTCGAATCGGTCTGCGACGTTGAAGTCCGCAAGGAGATGGCCGTCCTCTGTCTGAGCGGATCCGGTCTGCGGGGAACGCCCGCCCTCCTCTCCGGTCCCCTTTCGGCTCTGCACGACATCCCGATCCGGCTTCTCTCGGCCGGCTCAAGCGATCACGTCGTTCTGCTCGGTGTGGACGAGAAGGACGTAAGCGATGCGCTGCGAAGAGCCCACGGGGTGTTGTTCGAGGGGTAACCACGGCGCTTCATGCCCGCGGTTGAAAGCACCGGACCTCTTCCACCTCCCGGATGCCTCTCCTGAAATTCTGATTTTACGGCAGAGGCGTTTGCCCCCTACGATCCCTCCACAACCATGCTCCCTTCTCCCCCGGACTCCCGACTCCCGACCTTTTCAACTATTCAACTCCATTTCCGGGGAGGGGCAAAGATGTTTGCCCCCTACGATCCCCGACCATAACCATTCAACTATCTACAACTCGACTTCCAATGACACCGCTCCCATCCTCGGCTGTCCGAAATGGGTTCCGCCGAAGCTGGACTCGAATTTGTAGAGGTAGGGTGTGTCGAGGACGTTGGTAATCGTGGCCGTAAGGCGTGCGTGGGTGTGAGTATGCATCAATTGGTCGAGATCGACTCCGGCGGCCAGGTCGATTGTGCCGTGGGGAGCCACGGATTTGTCGGGAGACCCCGGACGCTCGGACTCCAGATTCAGCAGGTCGATCACGTCATCGGAATAGCCCCGGTTCCGCAGTTCCTGACGCGACTCTTCCGGATTCAATCCCTTGCCGTTTTCATCGACCAGATCGAACGGAAGTCCGGAATCGAACCGGCCTCCCACTACCGCAAAGAAACCGGCCGGGAAGGAGTAGTGCAGGTTCAGCGAGGCTTCAAACAACTGACTGTGTTCTGTCGGGAAGTGATCTTCCTCACTGAAGGGATGGGAATAGAAGTATCCCTCCTCACCGATAATCAGTCCGGCGGCGACCGGGGAAGAGCCGTCTTCGGGAACCAGTCCGTAGGCTATCCCACCGGACATTGTCAGAAGGGCCGACAGGTGGTGCCATTCCCGCAACGATGTCGAGATCTCTCCGCCGATAACCAGTCCCTTCCTGAGATTGATCGGGAAGATGATCCCGGAATTTCCCAGCTCGGCCTTCACCAGAAAGTCATCGATACTCTTACCGTAAGCGGCGGCTGTGATCGACAGATAATCGCTCAGCAGAAAATCGGCGTCGATCTCGACCACATGCGCCTTCTCGCTCCGGACGCTGACCGGCACGCCTCCCTGCTCCTCGCCGGAAAGGGTTTCGGCCTGCGATGAACTGGAGACCAGAATATTCTCGACCGGAGCCCGCATCACGATCCGGTTGTAGGAACCGCGCAGCGTCGTCGTTTCGCTGAGTGCGTACGCAACGGAGAGACGGGGGGACAGGAACGTTTCCTGATCGAGCAGATCGAAATGATCGAAGCGGAGTCCGGCACTCACCCGCAGTTTTCCCCGGGTCAACTGATCCTGCACAAAGCCGGAGATCCGCTTGCCGGTCAACTGCCGGTCGACCACGAAAGGATTGCCGCCGCGAGTCAGATCATACGGAACCAAACGACCGTCCCCCCCGGCGGTATCGCTGTCGGAGAGGGCGGGATTGGTGATGGCGAAAGTGAAGAATTCATCCAGAGGATAGATCTCGGCTCCGGCACCAACTTTCACGATATTCTGCCCGCCGAACCACCCGTTCTCAAGCGAGAAGTCGAGATCTCCTCCAAACGATTCATTGGTCCGCTCCAGTCCGATGAAGAACTTTTCGTTTTCGGCAATCGCCTTGTCGTAATCCTCCTGCGATTCCAGTCGTGAGAGCCTCCCGCTGGTCACCTCAACGGTCCCCTTCCGCCAGTACAGGAGTCCGCTCAGAACGGAGCGCTCCCCGAGGATCGAGACGGCCCGCAGACCGAGGAGATGATCGTTCAGGATCTGACGCTGATCCTGCGACGGCTCCGTGATCTTTCCGTTCGGAATCTCGAACTCGGTCCGGTTCAGCAAGAAGATGGTGCTGATGTCCGGATTCCCGGTTCCGACCCAGTCTCCTTTGACGAAGAGATGCCGGGCATTCCCCTGATCATGAATCGGCTCGAAGCCGGAGATCGGGTCGAGATATCTGTCCGAACCGCTGATCCCGGCAGCCACCATGCCGGAGAAATGTTCGCCGATTCTCCCTCCCCCCTGCAGACTGCCGCTGAAGGTATTGAAGGAACCGTAGGAACCGGAAGCGCGAAGGAACTGCGGTGCGTCGAAGCCGGAGCGGGTGTTGATCAGGACCACACCCGATGTGGCCACGCCGTACTCCGCATCGAGTGCGCCGGTCTCGATCTCCATGCTGCTGACCAGTCGCGTATCGAAAAGACTGCCGTAGATCCTGGTCATGTTTGCGGTGACCGGGATACCGTCGACCACGTACTGCAACTGCGCATCCTCTCCCCTGATATGAAAACGTCCATCTTCATCCGGCACTACGCCGGGCGTGTTGATCAGCACCGCCTCGATTGACTTCTCCGGCGAGATGATCGGCAGGGAATTGATGCGCGAGGAGGTGAAGACCGTTGAGGTCTGCGTTTTTTGTCGGTCGGCAAACCGCTGTGAGGTGACGACGACTTCATCGGCCACCCACTCTCCTCCCGATCCCATTTCGACCGCCACCGGCTGAGCCGAGCGGACCCGGATGAAAGAGCGGGCCTCAACAACCTCACGGTCTTCAAGATCAAGACGATAGCTGCCGAAGGGGACATCGTGAAAGACAAATGTTCCGGTCTCCGATAGTTCCTGTTTCTGCAGAAGGCCGCCGGTCGTCACTTCGTAGAGTCGCACCACAAAGCGCCCCGGCTCGGGCGTCATCCCCGTCTCGCCGGTGAATTCCATCCAGGAACCCCGGATTGTCGTTGTGGTCTGTTGAGCAAAAAGAATATGTCCGGAAAGGCCGAACAGGAGGAACAGGATAGAGAGTGTACGCATATCGTTTATCCTTGTATGTATAGGAAGTGCAGGAAGCGGATCCGACAACCCGGCGGCTCCGATCCGGGATCAATATACATATCCCCTTCCTCTCCCCCGAACTCCTGACTCCCGACCCTTGACTCTTGCCCCCGCCTCTCACCATCAACTATTCTACCATTGAACCATCGCTCCGGACAACTACAAGCCCCCCGTCCCGATATCCCCCGTTCTTCCCCCTTGACTATCTTGTTCCGATTGAGTAACATCCGACCTTTTATTACGACTGAGGGGTGGTTCGCCTCCTGAAAGC
>CBFGQN010000207.1:0-7034 GCA_965650895.1 uncultured Ignavibacteria bacterium
TCGGCATCATGATTGCTCCGGCAAAGAGCAACAGCCCGAACGGCGAGTGGGAGGACATGGACAGTCTGATCAAGCTCGACCTCTTTGCCCAGAAAGTCTATGACGAAAACTTCCTTGCACCCCGTCCGCCGGAGCCGGCAAATGTTGACTGGCGTCCGCTCGACAACGGTGTGGAGCTTCGCTGGGATGAGAAGTCGGAACGAAGCCTGGACCTGGTTGAAAAGGGACTGGACTTTGCCGGCTATATCATTCAGCGTTCCCGCAAGCCTGCGGCAACCGATATTAATCAGTACGATTCCGTTGTTGGCTTCAACATCGGTTACAAGACGATCGGCCTTATCCGGCTGCCTGCAATTCCGGACGGTATCAGCCGCGTGGTGGCCGCACGTTCGCAGAATCTGCAGGCGCTCGGTCCGTGGTGGAGACTTCCGATGCTGGCCGACACCACTGCTATTCCGGGACTAAGTACCGAAACGGCTCTGGCCGTCGTGCAGGTTGACTGCTACGATACGGTCAAGCGGCAGGGAGGATTGTCGGATACCATTATCGTGCGCCGGAACGGTTGTCTTGACACGTTGTACGGATTGACCTTCGATCCGTATGATGACGAGAACAGTGACTCGGGAATCTTCAACGATCTTTCCGGCAAGTGGTGGAATGATGGAAGCTGGGGAGACCAGTTCTCCAACAAGGCGATCCGCGATATCGTGCGGGATGCTATTTCGGAGATCATGGACAGTCTTACCAACGGTCGAACCTTCATCGATGTCGGCGACGACAACGGGGATGGCCAGGTAAGTGCGAACGAGGTTGATCTGGTGGCCAACGAGAAGCTGATCAATAATATTGATTACTATTATCAGGTTCTTGCTTTTGATGCCGGTAGCACCGAGGACAACACGCCGCCGAAGACCAACACAGGCATTGCCGGTATCAACGAAGTGCGTGCAACACCGGAGGCTCCTCCGGCCGGATTGCCGATCACGCCCGAGGTTATCTCGCAGGACGGGCTTGGGGGCATCAGCAATTTCCGGGTGATCGTCTACGATCAGGAACGTCTCGGACAGCTCTTCGGCGGAGACACGCTGGAGTTCGAGTTCCAGCCTTATAAGCTCTGGGATTACGATCCGAGCAGATCGATCGATGAGAACCGTCTGTTCAGCCCTCGTTACTATGTCAACGAGATCATCGTCAGAAGCAAGAAGCTCGGTGAGCTGAACAACTTTGCCATTCCGCTGGTTCGGGGTGACTTCGCACGTCCGGTCTTCTCCGACCGTGCCTTCAGCCAGTTCAACTCGACCAACGGTACCTTCCGGTTCTTTAATCTGGACTCGACGCTTGCATCGCGGTTTGTTTACTTTCCGCGGGATACAACGATTGAGAGAGAGGGAGAAGAACCGAAGGACACCACCGTGGTCGACTCGATCTATACCGATCTGCGTCACGTCGTGGCCAACTATCGGAACACATTCGTTACCGAGCCGGGACAGTTTCTCTACGGAACTAACGGCGTGACGAAGTCGACGATCGGCATCTCGTTCGACTGGGCAGGCCAGCAGTTCGGCGATTCGCTCCGTTTCGGGCGCTATCTTTCCGATTCCGCTCTCTGGCCCAACCGTGATTCGTCGATTCTCGGTCACATCGTTATGACGCCGAACGGTCCGGAGTTCCGGAATAACTTCAATCCGTTTGAGGTTGTCAGCGGGCCATCCGGAGCGGGACCGACGCTGATCAACGGCAGCATGGCCTACGGAAATGATCAGAATAGTCTGGCCTTGAATCGATCGACTCCGAGTATCGGTCAGCCATTGATCGAAGTGGAGTTTGTGCCAGGAGGAACCGAGACTCTGGAATGGACCAAGGATACGTTAACGTATACGGTTGAGAATGTTCCCTATCTGATCCCTGTGATCAGAAACGTCAACTCCTTCTCGTATGAAGTATTTGATGAGAACGGCAATCCGACGGATCAGGAAGTAACGTACGACTATCAGTTCACGCCTGATAGGGACATTGCATTGCGTCTTGATACGGCATCATCGACAATTCTCGATAATGAGCCGGCCTTGGTACGACTGGTGGACCTCGGAGAATTTGCTCTGCTTGCTTACGACTGGACCTCGACTGAAGGGGCAACAACGTCGGAGCGACGGGATGTGCTGAACTATCGCTTCAAGTCGTTCCGCCGTCCAAGCACGATGCCGATCGGAACGCCGAATCGCTATTATGTCGGTCAGCATACTGCCCGTCTCAACAATGGGGGAACGACCGATGTTCGTTTCGTTCACAGACTGATCGTCAACGGTTCGGCAACAACGATCGACTTCTCCGGCATGGGAGCTGCGGAAGTCTCGATTCCGACTCGCGACAAGACCCGTCAGGCGCAGGTGGTGCCGGAGCAGCGTCCCACGACCGACTTCCAGGCCGGGGACAAGTTCCGCATCCACTTCACCGGTGGTGCCATCGGTCTGCCGGAGCCGGGGGCGAAAGTCCAGGTGGCGATTCCCGATCCCACACCGGGACCGGGCGAGTTCACCGATGATCTGCTCGATGCGGTCCGGATCGTTCCGAACCCGTACATGATCGATCATCTGGGACAGAGCACTTCGGCGGACAAGAAGATCTACTTTACCCGTCTGCCGGAACAGTGCACGATCGAGATCTACACCGCTTCGGGAGAACTGGTGCAGACGATCGAGCACGATGCCTCGCAGAACGTTGACGGCCGCGTTGCCGTTAACGCATGGGATCTGGTCACGAAGGGGAATCGTCAGGTACAGACGCAGTTGCTTGTCGCACGCATCATTACTCCTGACGGAGCGGAGACCGTGAAGAAGTTCTCGGTTGTCGTCGGCGGCTTCCAGCTCTTTACGCGATAACCGGAATTCAAACAGGGATGATCGAAGGGGGAAGCTTTCCCCCTTCGATCCCTTGCCGACACTGAATCCGCCCGGGAACTTGAAAACTGGAAATGAAGTATTCTATCAATCAGGAGCATAGAGTAATGAAACACATATACTTGTTCGGTCTGTCCTTGCTTGTCGTTGCGGGAACGGCGCAGAGCCTTCGCGCGCAGGGTGAGGCGGACTTCCTCGATGTCCTTGAAAGCAAGGAATTTTCGAAAGTGGGTGTGGGTACCGGAACGTTTCTGAACATTCCGGTCGGTGCGCGGGGAACGGCGCTCGGTTCCAGCTTTGCAGCGCTGGCCGACGATCCGACCGCTCTTTACTGGAACCCGGCCGGCATTACGCAGATTCCGGGGACAAGTGCGGCCGCAAGCTACACGGCCATGTTCGCCGGCATCAATCACAGCTTCGCCGGCATTACCTTCGGCATCAGCGACAACTACAAGGCCGGCATCAGCGCGACGGCTCTGAGTTCCGGTGATATCGAGGTGACGACCCTCTTCGATCAGAAGGGGACCGGGGGCTTCTACAGTGCTACCGATCTGGCCATTGCCGCCACAATTGCCGGACAGCTGACCGATCAGTTCTCCTTCGGCGCCACCGGCAAAGTCGTCAGTATGTCGATTGCCGACGTCTCGGCTTCAGGGGTGGCATTTGATTTCGGTACGCTCTACGATCCGGGATTCCTCGGCTTGAAGATCGCCTTTGCCGTGCAGAACCTTTCGGCTCCGCTGAAGTATTCCGGACCCGATCTTGTCGAGAGAGGCCGGACCGATCCGATCACCGGCAACAGAGAGCCGGACGTTGAACTGGAGTCGAGCACCGTCTCGCTTCCGCTGGCCTTCCGTGCCGGACTTTCGGCCGATCTGCTTCAGGATGAGGGGGGCGGACACTCGCTGAAAGGACTGGGTGAGTTCACGACCACGTCGAACCTTCCGGAACAGCTCGGCGTCGGCGTCGAGTACGTCTGGAAAAATCTGCTCGCCGCCCGTGTCGGTTATCAGCTCGGTTCTCCGGATGCCTACGGGCTGAGCGGCGGTATCGGTCTGAACTATGAATCGGGTGCGTTCAACGCAAACCTTGACTATGCCATCCGGCCGCATCAGAATCTTGGTCTGCTGAACACGATCACCGCTTCGATCCGCTTGCGCTGAGCAAGCCGGTTGGAAGTCGTCAATGAGCAATGTTTGCAGAGCGGGTTTCCCGGTACGGAACGACGTTGTCGTTGTGGCCGAGAAACCCGCTCGGTTTTTCAGGAAGATCAAACGATAATCTCTGCGACAGGGAAGGTCTTCAAAGGCCGTTCCCACAGCTCCAGGGGGTGCACTATGAATTTCGATGTGAAAAGGCTGTTCCTCTTTGCCCTTGTTCCGGCGGCTGTTATCGTTCTGTTGAACGGCAGACTCCATGCCGAACCGGGTCCGTTGAATTTCTCCTATTCCTACAGTTGCTATGCCGGAACTCCCGAGAAGACGGCGATTGAATTCGTCTTCAAGTTTTCCGAGAACGGACTGACGTATCGGGAAGGATACGGGAGACTGATGATTGAATTCGGTCTGTACGACAGCTCGGGCCGCCTTCTTGAAAACTATCTCTGGACGGTCGATCATTTCATCGACGAGAAAGGGCCGCAGCAGAAAGTCTTCGGCGGGATCGAACGGTTTGAAGTCCGCCCGGGACGATACGGAGTCGGGATGAAACTGACCGATGGGCTGAATCTTTCCCGTTACGACTCCACCGGATTTGTTCTTGATGTCCGCCGCATCGACCCGAATGCTCTGGCACTGAGCGATATCGAGTTGACAAGGGAGATGGCCCCGACGACCGATACGACCCATCCCTTCGCCCGAGGAGGATATATCCTGATGCGGAACATCGACGGACTGATCGGTCCGCCTGACTTCCATCTGAATTCTTACGTGGAAATCTATAACGCTGACCGGATCCCCTCATCGGAATTCCACCTTCACTGGCTGATCGCCGATTCATCCGGACGCGGAGTCTACCTGCGCGATACGTTGCTTCAGCGTCCCGCCGGTCCGGTGATCTTCGACGTCAACTCGGTTGTGGTGGAAGGATTGCGAAGCGGATGGTATCTGCTTGCGGCCAAGGTGTTCAACGGTCGACGGGGCATCGCCACCGATTCGGTGGAAGTGGTGCGAAGCTTTGCGGTATGGAATCCGAGAATCGATTCCCTCTACACCACGCGTCAGGAGCACCTTGCGCTCCGAAGCGAGGTCGTCGATCCGATCTATGCCGGAATGAAGGAATCGGAACTGGATGCGGAGTATGCCATTGCCGAATATATTATGGGAGAGAACAAACGGAACGTCTGGAAGCAGCTCTCCGGCGCCGAGGCCAAATCACGATTCCTGACCCAGTTCTGGATGCTTCTGGACGACGATCTCTCGACACCCGAAAATCCGTTCCGCGATGACTACTTCAAACGAGTGGAGACGGCCCGCCAACTCTATTACTCCCAGTCGACGCCGAAAGGCTGGGACAGCGACAGGGGACGGATTTTGCTGGTCTACGGCGAACCGGACGGGATAGAGCGACGTCCGAGCGAGCCGAATCGCCGGCCGTACGAAATCTGGCGTTATAACACCAGTCAGGTGGAGTTTGTCTTTGTCGACATGGGGCAGACCGGTGCCTACCGGCTTGTTCACTCGACGGCGCGGAACGAAATCCGGTATCCGGAGTGGGAGCGGGACTACGTCGTGCTCCACGATCAGTGGTTTCAGGAAGAGCAGGGAACGTCAGGATTCTAACGAAGGGAGAAGAAGGGCCGATGCGCCGATTCATCAAAGCCGTCTGGCGTCTTGCCTTCGGCGTGTACGGCAGATATGTTCCCTTCGGGGCCGCTCGTCTTCTTGCCGCGCTCATTGCCCCTCCGCTTCATCTGTTCGGGCTGCGGAGATCTGTCGCGATGACCAATCTCCGTCTGGCCTTCCCCGAGGCGTCGGAATCTTTGCGCAGGAAGATTGCCCACGACTCTTTGCGCAGTCTGCTGACGGTCTATCTGGAAATTCCGCGCCTTCGCTATATGTCCGATCATGAGCTTCGCTCCCGTCTGCACATCGATCATCTCGATCTTCTGACCGATTCCGGAATCGACCGTCGGGGTGCCCTGCTTCTCTCAGGACATATCGGCAACTGGGAATTGCTTGCTCTGGGAGCCGCCCGTCTTTCCGGCAGAACGTTCTCGATCATCGTCAAGGGACAGAACGACTTCAACGAACTTGAAGCGACGCGGACCGCGTTCGGCAACCGGGTGATTCCGCTGCATCGCGCTGCCCTTGCCGCCAGCAGGACGCTTGCCGGAGGAGGGGTTGTGGCGATGCTTGCCGATCAGGCCGCCTCCGCACGTGAGTTGCCGGTTACCTTGTTCGGCGTCGGGACAACCGCCTTTTCCACTCCGGCCCGACTGGCTCTCCGCTACCGACCGAAAGTGATTGCCGGGTTTGCCGTGCGGGAGAAGGGGGAAGGCTACCGCGTCCGGCTGATCGAGATCAGACACGACGACCTTGAGGAGACCCCCGAGGGGATCAGCACTTTCACCCGGCGTTATCTCGATATCCTCGAAGAAGTTGTGCGCAAATATCCCGACCAATGGGTCTGGCAACATCGGCGGTGGAAGCGGACGCCGGGGGTTCGCTATGAGTGAAGGTGTTCTGATTGTCCAGCCCGGCTTTCTGGGGGATGCGGTTCTGGCGACCGGAATGCTCCGGGCCTTGCACGGGGCGGATCCGGCGATGCCGTTCGGAATGCTCGTCCGCTCGGAGTATGCTCCGATCCTTGCCGGACATCCGGCTCTGCGGCATTTGCACGGGGTTGACAAGAAGAGGGGGGAGGATGTGCGCAGAGTGACGGAGGAGATCCGATCCTGCCAATACAACCTTGCGCTGATTCCCCATAGGTCGATCCGCTCACAGTTGTTCCCCTTCCGGGCCGGCATTCCGCGACGGATCGGTTTCAGGCAGAGTGCCTTTTCCTTTCTCTGTACCGACAGGGTGGAATATGACATTGCCGAACATGAACTCCGGCGGAATGCCGCTCTGGTAGTGCGGGCCGGGTTTGGGGTTGCGGAGGAGAGCATCCGTTCGTGGCTTCAACCTGATCCTGCGC
>CBFGQN010000208.1:0-7022 GCA_965650895.1 uncultured Ignavibacteria bacterium
GCATGCGAGATCGAAGAACTTCCTGCTCAATTCCTCCGACGAGTATTTGTCTGTGCCGAGATAGGGGAGATAGTTGACGGCATAAGAGAGCTTCTTGTCGTTGTCGCTTCCCATGTCGAAGACGTAGTAGAGTTCGAACAGCTCGTTCTCGGTGTTCGGGACGGCAAGAACTTCCGCACCGTTTGCAAGTTTCCCTTTGATGATGTCCTTGTCGTAGTTGATGTAGACCGGCTGCATATCCGGTGTCGAGGTCGTCAGAAGCTCGGTGACGAACGGACTCTGGTCGATCCGGTTAACCTCCACCGGCGTGATCTGCGGCTTCTCCACCTTTGCGATCTCCCCACTCTCACCCAGATGCTTGTAGATCACCGTATAGTCGCTCGTATAATACTTCTTTGCGAAGTCGACGATCTGCTTCTTTGTGATGTTCATCATCTTCGAGAACTTCTGCGCTTCCCAGGCCGGATCGACACCGGAGACGAACGTCCCGAGTATGGCGAAGGCCCGTCCGCCGTTCCCCTGATACTGATTCATCTGGTCGACCTTCAGGTTCCGGATGACGGCCTGCATCGAAGCTTCGTCGAACTCTCCCCGCTTGATCTTCTCCACCTCTCCCAGAATCAGGTCTTTCACCTCTTTGAGCGACTGTCCTTCCTTCGGACTTCCATAGAAGATGTGGAGACTGTAGTCCATGCTGATATCGGGTGAGCAGGAGGCGTTCTGCACCAGTTGCTTTTTGTTCAGGTTCAGATCAAGCAGACCGGCCCCCTTGTAGGCAAGGAGCAGATCGGTCATCTCCAGCAGCAGCGACTCCTCGGTTCCGGCACCGGGGAACCGCCAGCCGATCCGGAGCTGCTCCGGTTCCGGTCCGTAGATATCGATCTCCCGTGGAGAGCTGCGCGGTACCTCGGGGCTGAACGTGAAGTCGGGAAGAGGCTTCGGCTGCATATAGGCGAAGTGACGTTCGATTGCCGCAACCGTGGCTTCCGGATCCAGGTCTCCGACCAGAATAACTGCCATGTTGTTCGGCACGTAATAGGTCTCGTAATATTTCCGGATCTCCTTCAGCGAAGGGTTCTTCAGATGTTCCACTGTCCCTATAGTCGTCTGCGTGCCGTAGGGATGGTTCCGGAAGAGGTCGCCGTAGAGCGCTTCCCGGACCTTGTCCCCATCGTCGTCGAGCGAGATGTTCTTCTCTTCGTAGACCGCTTCAAGCTCTGTGTGGAACAGGCGCATCACCGGTGTGCGGAAGCGTTCCCCCTCGATCCGGAGCCATTTCTCCAACTGGTTCGACGGGATGTCGTTCATGTAGGCGGTCACCTCCGTGGATGTGAAGGCGTTGGTGCCGGTCGCGCCGATTGCGCCGACCATCTTGTCGTATTCGTTGGCGATGGCGTAGCGGGCGGCAATGCCGGAGACCGAGTCGATCCGGTGATAGATGTCGTTCCGTTTTGCCGGATCGGTCGTCCGGTTGTACTGGTCGTACAGATCCTCGATCACCGCCAGTTCCTTCTTCTCCGCCTCCCAGTTGAGCGTCCCGTACCGATCGGTCCCCTTGAAGAGCATGTGCTCCAGATAGTGAGCCAGTCCGGTATTTGTTGCCGGATCGTTCTTGCTCCCCGCTTTGACGGTGATGAGGGTCTGAATGCGGGGCTCGCTCCGGTTCACCGACAGGATCACGGTCAGTCCGTTATCCAGTTTGTAGTGACGGGCTTTCAGCGGATCGCCCGGATAGGTCGTATACTCGTACTTTCCGTCGGTCCCGGTCGCCTTGTCGATCGGGACGGCGGCCAGACCTCCCGGCTGCGCGTATGCGGCGGCGGCCAGCAAGAAGAAGGTGAGCGTCGCAAGGACGGCTCGTGAGAAATGCTTCATGATGCGTTTGATAATGTATGATGAAATGGAAAAAAGCTCTTGCTGTCTCGTTGGAATCGATAAAACTACGGCTTGAACGCTTCCGGAAACAAAGGATTTGCTCTGCTCTTCATATTTTTTCCGAAACGCTCGGCATTGTGGTATCCACGTAAATCAGGCGGAGTTCAGTGAACATTGCAATCGTCTCTTCGGAAATCGTTCCTTTTGCGAAAACCGGCGGTCTGGCCGATGTTGCCGGTGCCCTCGGAAAGTACCTGGCACTCGACGGATGCGACGTCCGGCTCTTTACGCCGATGTACGATGTGACGAACAGGGAGGCCTCCGAGTTCCATCCGGTTGACTTCCTTGAGAATATCGAGATCGATTTCGGCGGCGATCCGATCTCCTTTTCGGCGGAAGTGGCCACGCTTCCGGATACCGATGTCGACGTTTATTTCATCGATTCGCCCGGATTGTATAATCGTGGAAAAATTTATACCGACGACGGAGACGAATATCTCCGCTTCGCCCTCCTCTGCCGGGCCGCGCTGGAATCGTGCCAGCACATGGGCTGGTCGCCCGATGTGATCCATTGCAACGACTGGCAATCTGCCCTCATTCCTCTCTATCTGCGGACCCTCTACGGCTGGGACCGGCTTTTCGAGGATACGCGGACGGTTCTGACGATCCACAATCTCGCCTATCAGGGGGCGTTCCGGGGGAGCGTGGTCGACCATCTCGGATTTGCCGATCACCGGTCGTTCCTCCATCAGGAGGATCTGAGGTCGGGCCTCTTCAATTATCTGAAACACGGCATCATGTATGCCGACGCCATCTCGACCGTCAGCGAGACCTATGCCCGGGAGATCCGGACGCCGGAGTACGGAGAAGGACTTGACGGGATGCTCCGCCGGCGGGAAGATGCGCTGTTCGGTATCGTCAACGGGGTCGATTATCAAGAGTGGAACCCGGAGGATGATCCGTTGATCCCCTATCATTACGGACCTGATAATCCCGCAGGGAAGGAGAAGAACAAGAAACATCTGCTTGAACGGCTTGAACTTCCCTACGCTCCGGATGTGCCGGTCTTCGGCATCGTCTCCCGTCTGGTCAGCCAGAAAGGCTTCGATCTGTTCTATACCATTATGGATCCGTTTCTCCGCTACGTCGATCTTCGCCTCTGCATTCTGGGGAACGGAGCGGAGGAGTATGAGCGGTTCTTCCAGTCGCTGAACGACCGTTATCCGGAGAAAGTCAGCTTTTACAGGGGATATTCAAACGAACTGGCCCACCTGATCGAGGCCGGCTCCGACATCTTCCTGATGCCCTCGCGCTACGAGCCGTGCGGACTGAACCAGATCTACAGTCTGAAGTACGGCACGATCCCGATCGTCCGCAAAACCGGCGGACTGGCCGATACGGTGGAGCACTTCGATCCGCAGACCGGTCGGGGGAACGGCTTTCTGTTCGATCACTACACGTCGCAGGGACTTGCCTGGGGGATCGAGCAGGCCCTGAACGTCTGGGGGGACAAGGAGCAGTGGAACGTTCTGATGCGGAACGCGATGGCGGCCGACTGTTCGTGGGAGAAGCAGGCGGAGAAGTATATTCGGCTGTATGAGTGGGTATTGTAAACGAGTGGGAGAGTGAGGGAGTGGGAGAGTGTATGTGTCTTCTTTGTGAGTGAGAGAGTCCGAGAGTCTATGAGTGTCGACAGCCCGAAACGTGATCACCGGATGAAACCGCATCGCACATCTTTTCCGAAGATCGTCCTCCTGTACGGCCTCCTGCTCGGAGTCGTTCTTGTCGCGTTCAAGCTTTTCGAGTATTCCTATTTTTCCCGGCGCATCACGCTCGATCTCTATCTCGGCATCACCGCGGTCGCCTTCCTCGCCGTCGGCATCATCGTCGGCCTCAAGGGAGGGAGGGGGCGACCGGTAAAAGAGGAAGAGGAACCGGCTGCCGAAAAGGGATTGGAACCTTCCCCGACCTTCACGCTTCAGGGGACGACCATCGAGACCGGACTGAGCGAGCGGGAGCGGGAAATTCTTGGCCACATCGCCGAGGGACGAACCAATCCGGAGATTGCCGAGAAGCTGTTCCTGTCGCCGAACACGATCAAGACCCACGTCAGCAACATCTACCGGAAGCTGGAGGTGGAGCGGCGGGCACAGGCCGTGGCACGGGCAAAAGAGCTGAAAATCCTCGATTAATCCACTCCTCACCCGTTCGGGTGAGGGGAAATCATTCCTTCGGGTGATGCATCACCCCCTTCCCGTAACGTAGGTTTGCCCGTCGTCAACCACAAACCGATAACGCAGGAGGAGCAGCGCAATGAAAGGAACCATTCTGAAATTCGGACTGATCAGCGGACTTGTCATGGCCGTGGGATTCATGATCTCCATCCCTCTTTCAGGCACCCCGACGAATTACGATACGATGGAGATCTACGGCTATGCATCGATGCTCATCGCGATGGTCGTCGTCTTCTTCGGGGTGAAATCGTATCGGGATCGCCAGTCGGGAGGGAGGCTCAAGTTCGGCAGGGGGGTACTGGCCGGGGTCGGCATCAGTGCCGTTGCATCGTTAATTCTCGCGTTGTACACCTTCGTCCACATCGCCTGGATCGATCCCGGATTCGGTGACGGTTATGCCGCCTGGGAAATCAACAAAATCGAGGCGAGCGATATGTCGGCCGAGGAGAAGACCCAGGCGATCAGGGAGATCGAGGAATTAAAGCCGTCGCTGGATAGTCCGCTCATCCAGGGGCTGATCATGTTCGCGATGGTGCTGGTTTTCGGTATCATCACCTCCCTGATCGCCGCCGCCGTTCTGAAGCGGGAGGGGGAAGGGGAAGCGACCTATATGCCGAAAACGGCCTGACGTCTCCGGACTTCTTCAGTTTCCGGGCCACGGTGCTGTAACTTTCCGGTGCGATCCGTAGTTTTAGGGACCTTGTCTTCCGCACGAACCTTCAAACTACGGGTCGCACTATGCTCACACACACACGGCTTCTTCTCCTTCCCATCACCTTCATCTTCTTTTCAACCGTTCTTCATGCACAGGAAATCGGGCCTTCCTGGAAGGATAAAAGCATGGGGATGCTGCAGTCAGGAAATCTGGATTCCGCCCGGTTCTATCTGGAACGGTGGCTGGAGGCCGATCCGGGGGATGAGATGAGCTGGTACAACCTGGCCTGTGTGTACGCTCTTCAGAAGGATAAGGAAGGGGCGCTGAATGCGTGGGAGATGTCGGTGGCGGCCGGGTGGGACGATCCGGAGCACCCGCTGAACGACGGAGATCTGGAGTCGATCCGCTCGGACGGACGCTTTGCCGCCGCGCTGGAGAAGGTCCGCACCCGGCTGCAGGAGAACGGACCGAAAGGCTTTATCCGCAACTTCCTTGAAACCCGGACGGTCGGCACGTATGTGGCTCTGCTTCCGGAAGATTATGAGGAGAGCGACCGGGAGTATCCCCTCTGCATCATCCTGCACGGGAGCGGTTCGACGGAGCTGGCTCACGGCAGGCTTGCCGACATGTTCGGTCGCGAGGGGATCATCTACATCGTTCCGCGCGCTCCCTACACACACACGTCCGCCCACAAGTCTTCCGGCAACCTCGGCTACACCGCCTGGACGCCGGAGCAGATCGATTCGCTCGAGCCGCTCTACGCTCAGGTCGGCCCGATGTATGCCGGGTGGATCATGAGCTGTGCAGAGGATGCGCGAAGCCGCTACCGCGTCAACAACGAGAAGGTGATGATTCTCGGACACAGTCAGGGAGCCGCCTTCTCCTTCATCACCGCAGCCCTCTATCCGGATCGGGTCCGAAGCATCTTCGCGTATGCCGGGTATTTTCCCGATGAGTACAGAACGGAAGAACGACTGCAGCGACTGAAGGAGAACGGTGTCCGGATCACGCTCGCGCACGGACTTTCCGACAACGTGGTCGATCCGGAAGCATCGAAAGAGCTTGACGCCGTTCTGAAGGAGGAGGGACTGGATTATTCGCTGACTCTGTACGAAGAGACCGGACACGGCATCGCTCCGGATGTTCGCCTGCAGATGACCAAGTGGATAGATCGGGAGGCGAAACGGTAAGGGGGAACCGGTTCTCGTCCCTGTTGCGTCAGACTCCAAATTCGCCTTCTTCCGATGTTTGAAACCGGCGGCCTCAAAACCGCCGGTTTCTGCGTTTCGGAAGGGATCTGTCGTCTATGATGTGATCTCAGAATACCAACTATCGGACAAAGATGGTTCCCCGCGCTGCTTGATCCCGCCGTACTATTCTTCCGTTGCTGCGATTGTGGCGACCCTTGAAACCGGAAGGAGAGATCCATCAATATTTCGCATACGGGAGAACTGTTCATGGAAAGGATATACAGGTGTTTCGGCGTGGTGCTTTTTGTTCTGACCCTTGCGGTCTGGGGCGCGATGCCGGCCCGGGCACAGTTCGGTATCAAAAAGCCGGAGTTGCCGAAGATCGGAGGAGGTTCGGGCAATTCGAACTCAGGCTCGTCGAATCAGGAGAGTTCTACACAGGCCGAAGGGGAGAGGGGCAGAGATGAAAGAAACGAGGGGGCAAACGATCTTCCCGCACTGGTCTACGACGCCCCGTTCCCGCCGTCGATTCTCTACTCTACACTTCTCGTGAACGACGGGATCATGTTCCATCAGGACGGAAAATTCTATCCCAATCAGGTAACCGCAGTCTTCCTGCCGGAGAAAGATGCCGAGGGGAATGCGGTCTCCTACGGCATCGGCGAGAACGAGCACAGACTGATGTCGATTCTCTACAATCAATCGGGAGAGGAAGTGAAGCGGATGGACTGGCTTGCTCCGGCTGTGGCGGTCTTCGGACAGAAGGGGGCGTTGCGGACGATCTCCACGTACAACCACAACGGCACACTGGAGACGCAACTCGGCGCCGGTTCCTACCGGCTCGATTTCTTCCTCGACGGCAAACGGTTCTACAGTTTTCCCTTTACGGTCTCGGTGATCTCCAAAGGGGACCCGTACGATCCGAAACCACTCTACGGCATCGACGGACCCTGGGAGGACTACGGCTACATCTACATTCCGGACGCTCGTCCCGACCGGTCGGTCGACTGGAAGATGTGGCTCCGGAACGACGATCCGGACATCGTGATCAGGGAGAAGGATGTGGAT
>CBFGQN010000209.1:0-6993 GCA_965650895.1 uncultured Ignavibacteria bacterium
AACGGGGACATATCGATCCGGCACCCGTATCAGGAGGATATTCCTGTTCCTGATGCTTGGAGTAATGAATGCCGGATTTCTTGCGGCACAGAAGGGGCCGCCTCCGAAACCGCTCGACGGACACAACTTCATCTCGGTAAGTGCCGGTCTTCTCCCTTCATTCGGGATACTGGATGAGAGAGCAATTCCGAAGCCGAATGAGAGTTTTGATTCCGGAGTTTCCTTCGGCGTGGGACACGAGTGCGGTATCTCCTGGTCCAGAATGATGCCCCAATTGTTCGTCTCCACCTCCACAACCTTCGATCTGCGTCTCTCCTGGATGCGATTCTCGCAGAACATCACGGCGACCGGAATGGTGTGGGGGAGGGATTCATTCGGGGATTTCGTGGAGAAGGAAGTGAGGCAACGGACCGTCGGTCGGGTTGATGTCATCGGAGTCGGCGCCCGGCTTGCGTTCGATCGGCAGTTGATGGGGGAGAGCGCAACAACGATCACGATCGGAGGAACGGTCGGTCATATCCTGGGGATCGACTACCGCACAAGCTTTGATCCGCCGGAAGAGATTCCCCTCTCCGAATTCGGTCTTCCCACGACCGGGCCGACACCCGACCGTCGCTATCTCTTCGCAACCCTTCATCTCGGTATGGGAGGACGCTTCAGTCTCGGTCCGGTGGAGCGTTCGGTGACCATTGCGCCCGATGTGGAACTTCAGATACCGATGTCCTCCTTTCTGAAGGAACGATACTGGCTTCAGATCGGTCTGCGTCTCGGCTTTTCCGTTCGCTTCCCTCTGTAACGACTTCGGGCGAGCTTCCCTTCGCAAAAACGACGTTCGTATATTCCGACCCATGACAGGTAACACTCGGACAGGAATCCCGGGCCTGCACTTCAGTCCGGATCATGCAGGAAGAAGAGGACGGATCGGTACAGACGCAATCCGTCTCCGTCCGTCGCAATCCGTCCGATCCGCGTACCGTTTCATCGAAGGTCCCCTTCAAGGACTGGCGCTCCTTCTGGCACTCTGCCTGTTTGCCGGTCCTCAGAGACTTGCCGCTCAACCGACCGAACCCGATTCGTCCGACGGACGCTATGGGGGCTTCATCCATCTGAACCTGAACCTGCACCGCGCCGCATTCAGTCGACTCCCCGGCGTTCCGAACTGCTGCCGGGAGTTTACCGGCGGAACCGGAACGGGGGTGACGATCGGACTGCTCTACAAACATCCGCTCACCGACCTGTTCGCACTCGATCTTCGGGCTGCCTGGTCCACACTCGGGGCTGAACTTGTCGAACCGGAGAGGACCACGGTCATCGTTGCCGGAGAGGCGGTTGAGGGGGAATTCGAGCATCAGCTTGATGCCGGACTCTCCGCAATCCTGCTGGAACCGTCGCTCGAATATCGGCCGACCGACCGGTTCGGACTTCGCATCGGGCCCGGAGTCGGCTATCTGCTCGGCGGGAGCTACGATCAGCGGGAGGAACTGGTGAAGCCGGAGGAGGTGGGTGTGTTCGAGAACAACAGGCGAACGCGGAACGAGTTCTCGGGAGATATTCCGGAGCTGAACCGGCTCCGGCTCTCGGCCCACATCGGTTTCGGCTACGACTTCCCGCTGAACGCATCCGGAACGATGACGGCGACGCCGGAACTTTTCTACAGTCGCGGCTTCTCGACGATCCTTGCCGATTCAAGCTGGTCGGTCGATCAACTCAGAGTCGGCGTGGCGATCACGTTCGGTCCCGGGCGTCGCGAGCCGGATATCCCGCCGGTTGTCGTGATGCCTGCGCAGCCCGATAGTGTCGAGGAGCCGGAGATTCGTCCGGAGCTGTTGCGGGCGACCGTTCATGCGGTCGGCATTGCCGAGGACGGATCGGAAGCTTCGAAAGCCGTGCTGACCGTCGAGGAGTTCATCTCGACAAACATGCGCCCCCTGCTCAACTATGTCTTCTTCGATGAAGGCTCGTCCGATCTTCCGCAGCGCTACGAACGACTGAGCGAGAGGGAAAAGGAACGGTTCAGAGTGGAACGCCTGCACAACGTTCCGACGTTGCCGACCTATCATCACCTGCTGAACATTGTGGGGCGGAGGATGGCGGAGTATCCCGAGGCGACGCTCCGGATCGTCGGCTGCAATGACGGTCTGGGGGAGAAGGCAAACGGCGGACTGCAGCTCTCCCGCTCACGTGCCGAGTCGGTTGCCGATTATCTCCGTTCGGCCTGGGGAGTCGATTCTTCACGACTGTCGATAGAGTCACGGAATCTTCCGGCCAAACCTTCGAACATGGAGGTGGCCGACGGCATTGTCGAGAACCGTCGTGCCGAACTCTACAGCGATACGTGGGAGATCCTCGCGCCGGTCATCACCGACGATACGTTGCGGGTCACCAATCCGCCGATGATCCGGTTCAAGCCGGAGGCCGAGGGGCCGGCTCCGGTCAGCGGCTACAGTCTGAACGTTCTTCAGGACGGCAATCTGCTCAAATCGTTCCGGGGGATGTCCGGAATGGAGGAGGAGATCGACTGGAATTTGCAGGAGGAACAGGAGACGATTCCGCGGACAGACGAGCCGATCATCTATCAGCTTGAAGTCCGCGATCAGATCGGCAATGCCGTCCGGACCGAACCGGATTCGCTCCCGGTGGAGCAGATCACCATCAGCCGGAAACGCCGTGAGCGAATCGCCGACAAGTACATCGATCGCTACAGTCTGATCCTGTTCGATTTCGACAAGGCGGAGTTCAACGAGGCGAACGAGCGGATCGGCACCTTCATCCGGGAGCGCATTCGCGAAGGAGCCACGGTCACCATCACCGGCTACACCGACCGCATCGGTGAGGCCGACTACAACCTCGGCCTTTCCCGACGCCGCGCCGAAGAGACCGAACGGGAACTGGAAACAACCGGGGCGGAAGTCTCGGGTGTGGGGGAAACCGTCGAACTGCACGAGAACGATCTGCCGGAGGGGAGATTCTATTCCCGAACAGTCACGATTATCGTTGAAACGCCGGTGGAGTAGAGAGTTGGTTGAGTTCATAGAGAGAAGAGTGTATAGAGTGTATAGAGTGTGTGGGTGGGAGTCGGAGTTCCGTTCGGATGTTGGAGGCGTGGTTTGCCCGGGTAGCCGTCGGTCTTTAGCCGACGTGAGGAGACCCGGGATTGTCGGAATCAGCCGGGCTGTGCCGAAGCGAAGAGCCCGGCAGGAATACAACGGCTGAATTGTTCGACATCGAACAGTCCGGTAAAAAATCCCTCAAAGCCCATAGCTTCCCCTCAATCCGGAATCACGCAAAGGACGCAAAGAGCAAAGACGCAAAGCTGAAAGCTCACGGCTGAAAGCTCACAACTCAACCTCAACCGTTACACAAAACCGCCAATCCCTTCTTGCCCGACTCCCCCGGCAACGGCATCTTGAAAAATTCGACAATCGACAATCGACAATCGCAAATCGACATTCAGAAGCATGGCCCACAGCTCACAGCACGAATCACGGCCTTCCGAAGTTCGCCTCGGCGTTATCGGCGCAGGAAAGCTCGGAGCAATTCATGTCCGCCTGGCAAAGGAGGCGCCGAACGCCCGACTCGTCGGTCTGTTCGACCTTGATCCGGAACGGGGAAAGACCGTTGCGGCCGAACATGAGGTCCGGGCGTTCGATTCTCTCGAAGAACTTCTCGCTTCGGTCGATGCCTGCTGCATCGTCACGCCGACGACGACCCATCACGTGATCGCGATGAAGGCTCTGGAGGCCGGGGTTCATTGTTTTATCGAGAAGCCGATTGCCGCAACGATAGATGAAGCCGAGGAGATCACTTCGTTTGCCGAGGAAAAAGGGCGTGTGCTGCAAGTCGGACATGTCGAGCGGTTCAATCCGGCCTTCCTCACGCTCGGCGACGACCGACCCGACCCGCTCTTCATCGAAGCTCACCGTATGGCGCAGTTCTCTCCGCGGGCCTCGGATGTTGCCGTGGTTCTCGACCTGATGATTCACGACATCGATCTGGTCCTGGCGCTGAACGGGGGAGAGGAGCCGACCGAGATCCGGGCAAGCGGCGTCGCGGTCGTCAGCGACGAGATCGACATCGCCAACGCCCGGCTGGAATTCGCCAACGGCTGCACCGCCAATCTGACCGCAAGCCGCATCTCACGCAATCCGATGCGGAAGATGCGCCTCTTCGCGCGCGACTCCTACATCTCGCTCGACTTCGCCGCTCCGTCGGTGGAGGTCTTCTCGATCAGCGATCAGAGCGAGGGCATTGCCGAAGACGGATCGTTGATGCTGGGGGCGATCGAACAGGGCTCCCGGGTCCGCTCGATCCGCTACGGCAGACCGGAAGTGGAACGGGTCAACGCAATCGGTGAGGAGTTGCGCCTTTTTGTCGAGGCGATCCGGACCGGCAGTCGGCCGCCGGTGACCGCACGGGAGGGGACCGCTGCGCTGCGCGTTGCCGAGATGATTCTTGAAGGAATTGCCGCATCACAACCGAAGATCGAGGTGGGGAGGGGATGAGCCGGGAAAGGAAAAAGATCGAACTGAACGAACCCCTTCTCTATGCCCTTGCCGACATCGCGCGGGAACATGATGTCCGTGCCTGGCTGGTGGGGGGCTACGTGCGGGATCGCCTGCTCGGGATCAACGTCAACGATATCGACGTAACCGTGGAGGGGAGCGGCGTCGCCTTTGCGGAGATTGTCGCCCGGGAATTCAATTCTCACCCGGTCATCTACGAACGCTTCGGCACCGCACTTGTGCCGGTCGGTGAGTATCACTTCGAGTTTGTCGGAACGCGAAAGGAAGAGTATGTAGCCGACTCGCGCAAACCGATTGTGACCGAGGGGACGCTGGAAGATGATCTGCGGCGTCGCGACTTTACCGTCAACGCCCTGGCGGTCAGTCTTCTGGGAGAGAGTCGTGGAGAGGTCGTCGATCTGTTTGACGGTCTCGGCGATCTGCAGCGGAAGATCCTGCGGACGCCGCTCGACCCGGCGACGACCTATGCCGACGATCCTCTCCGGATGATGCGGGCCGCACGGTTTGCCGCGCAACTCGGATTCGGACTTGAGGCGGCCTCCTTCGAGGCGATTGCCGGGATGCGTGAGCGGATCGGAATCATTTCGCAGGAACGGATCAGCGACGAGTTCCTGAAAATGCTGGCCGCCCCGAAGCCGAGCATCGGATTGATGATCCTGTTCGAGACCGGACTGCTTGAACTGGTCTTTCCCGAAGTTCACGCCCTGGCCGGCGTCGATCTGGTGAAGGCCGAGGGAAGAAGCTACGGTCACAAGGATGTCTTCCGTCACACGCTTCAGGTTGTCGATAACATCGCCGAGGAGACCCGGGACGTCTGGCTCCGCTTTGCCGCGTTGATGCACGATGTGGCGAAGCCCCGCACCAAACGGTTCCACGAGGGGATCGGCTGGACCTTTCACGGTCACGAAGAGGTGGGGGCTCGCTGGCAGAAGCGGATCTTCAACCGGATGAAGTTGCCGAACCGGGCGCGCGATTACGTGGCCAAACTTGTCCGTCTCCACCATCGTCCGATGGCGCTGGTTGACGAAGAGGTGACCGACTCGGCCATCCGGCGACTGGTGGTGGATGCCGGGGAACAACTGAACGATCTCTTTACGCTCTGCCGGGCAGACATCACAAGCAAGAACCCGTCGAAAGTCCGACGCTATCTGGCGAACTACGACCGGGTAGTGGAGCGGATCCGGGAGGTGGAGGAGAAGGATCGTCTGCGCGCATTCCAGTCGCCGGTTCGCGGCGAGGAGATCATGGAGATTTGCGGTATCCCTCCCTCCAGACGGGTCGGCCTGCTGAAGAGCGCGATCGAGGAGGCCATTCTTGACGGACGGATTCCGAACGAGTACGAGGCGGCCAGAGCCTATCTGATGGAGATCAAGGATGTGATCTGAGATGAGAGAGATAAGGTTTTCGTATCGGAGATGTCTCTGATGGACGATCCTGCCTTCTCGGGCTACCGGCATTTTGTCGATTATCGGATGTCCGGAATCTGAAACCTTCATCCGGATTTTCCTGTAGTTTCCGAACTTGCAGCATCCGGTTACTGTCGGAATTCATCACAACACCATGAGCAGACTGAGCGGATCACAACGAATCGTGCTGGAATATCTTCTCCAGTCGACCAGAAGATCGGGGAAGACACCGACGTTGCCCGATCTTTCCCGACGATTCAATCTCGTCAATCCGAACACGGGGTTGCACTACCTGAACGCGCTGGAATCGGCCGGATACATCACCCGGTCCGGTCCCGAACATTTTGCCGATCCGGTGATCGAGCTGACCGAGAAGGCCCGCCGGTTGCGTGGGAAACTCTGGTTCTTCAGGGGAGGCATCGCAGCCGGTGAACTGAACGAAAGCAGCGAGTACCGCGAATTTCTTGTCGACGGCATCGAGGATTTATGTCCGGAGGCCCGTGAAGGGGATTACTTCCTGCGGATCACCGGCGACAGTATGATCGACGCGGGCATCCGTCCCGGACAGCTTGCCCTGATGCGCCCCGGCGTCGCGCCGAAGCCGGGGGCGATCTGCGCGATCTGGGTTGAAGGGGAGGGGGGGACGCTGAAGCGGCTCTATGTCGAAGAGGGGAGAGCCCGGCTGGTTCCGGCAAACGCAACGTATGCCGAGATGGAATACCCGGTGGAGAACATCCGGGTGCAGGGAGTGCTGGTTGCGGTGATCAGCGTTACTTCTTTCAGAAATCCCTGAAATCGTTCCTTCCGCCGAAGTCTTCAACTGATCCCGACAATGATCGGAACCCTTGTTATCCTTGTATAACACGTTGGCGGTAGGGGAGGATGTTCCTAATTTCAATGTCGAATCCGAGCCGGCTCTCTCGTCCGGAGAGAGGCTCCCCTCCGATTCCCGTGTCCCCGGTTGAACTGAGCATCATACAAGAGAGCTGTTACGTTCCCATGCGTCGCGATATCGGGTCATCACAGAGCAACAACAGATCGTCGGCATCCGACAGACGCTCGAA